>NZ_JAGPYA010000001.1:0-247678 GCF_018070245.1 Micromonospora sp. M61
GGCCTCGACGAAGTCGCCCACGAGATGAACACCCGCCCCCGCCAGACACTCGGCTGGGCAACCCCAGCCGAGCGCCTGGACCACCTCATCGCCACCTGACGATTGCACTCACCCCTTGACCCCAAGCCGAGGTCGACGGCAATAACTTCATGATCGACGTAACAGGTGGCAGTGGGTGGGCCGGTCGGTAGGGTGGGCCGGGTGGAGGCGTTTGGGGTACTAGCTGAGCGGGTTGTCGAGGCACTGCTGGAGTCACGGCCGGGGGTTGCCACCGCTGCCGGGGACCACCGGTTCGACGACCGGCTGCCGGACCTGTCCGTCGACGCGCTGGCCGCCGACCGGGCGATGCTCTCCGACGCGGCCAACGCCCTGTCCGAACTGGACCCGGACTCGCTCGACGTGGAAGAGCAGGTCGACCACGCGCTGCTCAGCTCATTCGTGGACCGGGGGCTGTTCGAGCTGACCGAGATCCGGTCGCACGAGTGGGATCCGCTGCGCCACAACCCCGGCGCGCTCCTGCACCCGCTGCTGGCCCGCCCGTACGCCCCGGCGGAGGTGCGGCTGACCCAGCTGGCCGGCCGGCTCGCCGCCGTACCGGACGCCCTCGCCACCGCCCGCGCGACGCTGCGGGACATGCCGCGGATCCACGCGGAGACGGCGGTAGGCCAGTTCGCCGGCACGGCCGCGCTGATCCGCGACGAGCTGCCGCCGCTGCTCGCCCAGGCCCCGAGCGCCCTCGACCGGGTCGAGCCGGCGGCCACGGCGGCGATCGCCGCGCTGGAGGAGTTCGTCGCGTGGCTGCGCGCCGGCCTGGCCGCCGACGCCGGCCCGGGACGGGACCCGCGGCTGGGCCGCCGCCGCTGGGAGGCCCGGCTCTGGCACACCCTCGACACCGAGCTGGGCGCCGCCGAGATCCAGCGCCGCGCCTGGGCCAACCTGGACCGGGTCACCGCGGAGATCCGCGAGGCGGCCGTCGAGCTGGTCGGCGGCCCGGCCGACGACGCGGCCGTCCGCCGCGCGCTGGACGTGCTCGCCGCCGAGCACCCGGACGACGCGACGATCGTCGACCTGGCGGGGGTGACCCTGGACGAGGCGACCGACTTCGTCCGCGCGCACGACCTGGTCACCCTGGTCGACGACCGGTGCGTGATCCAGGAGATGCCGGAGTTCGCCCGGGGTGTCGCGGTGGCCTACTGCGACGCGCCCGGCCCGTTGGAGACGGCGGCCGTGCCCACGTTCTACTGCATCGCGCCCACCCCGTCGGACTGGCCGGTGCAGCGGGTGGAGTCGTTCTACCGCGAGTACAACGACCACATGATCCGCAACCTGACCGTGCACGAGGCGATGCCGGGGCACTTCCTCCAGCTCGCCCACGCCCGCCGCTACGTCGGTGGCACCCGGGTCCGGGCGCTGGCCGAGTCCGGCCCGTTCATCGAGGGCTGGGCGGTCTACACCGAGGAGCTGATGACCGGCCTAGGCTACGGCGGTCTGCCGGTGCGCTTGCAGCAGCTCAAGATGCAGCTCCGGATGACCATCAACGCCCTGCTCGACCAGTTGGTGCACGCCGACGACCTGCCCGAGGCCGAGGCGATGGCGTTGATGACCGGGCGCGGCTTTCAGGAGGAGGGCGAGGCGGCCGGCAAGTGGCGCCGGTCGTTGCTCACCTCCACCCAGCTCTCCACCTACTTCGTCGGGTACAGCGAGATGGCCGAGATCGCCGCCGCCCGCCCGGACGGCGTGTCGGTGCGCGACTGGCACGACGCGATGCTCGCCCACGACTGCCCGCCCCCGCGCCACCTGCGGACCCTGCTCGGGGTCTGAGCAACACCGGCGCCCGCGCCGGTCACCGCGTCCCGCCTCAAGATCGGCGCAACTTCTCGGATGTTGCTGCCTCCAGCGCCCCGGAGGCAGCAACTTCCCCGAACTTATGCGGATCTTGAAAGCTGCGCACCGCGGTCACGATCCGCCTGGGCGGCGGTCCACGACGCCGGCGCCGGCCGGTGGGTCGAACGCGTCCTTGTCCACGGTCTCGGAGTAGCGGCTCAGCGCCAGCTCCATCGGCTTGCCGTCGACCGGTCCGGTGAAGCTGCCCAGCACGCCCTCGGTGGTCACGCAGGCGGTGAAGTCGCCGGACGAGCCCTGCACCTCGACGCAGGCGGCGTGGTGCCCGGCGACGGTGGTGTCGCTCTGCTTGATGACCGCCTGCGGGTCGAGCGCGGCGGAGGTCAGCAGCCCGATCACCACCGGCGGCGTGACCAGACCCTGCTGGTTGGCCTCACCGAAGAGGGTCACTGTGGGTTTGCCACCCGGGGTGGGCGGGGCGACGAGCGTGCACTGCGGGCGGGTGCCGGTCGTCGTACACCGGGTGACGGCCTCGGGGGTGACGGTCAGTCGGCCTCCGGGGTAGGTGTACGCGGAGCGGGCCGGGTCCTGCGCCTGCACGATCGCGGCGCTCTGGCCGCCGGGCAACTGGTAGTCGGCCGAGTAGGTCGACTCCAGCGCGCGGTCGAGGCGGGCGGCGAGGTCGTTGACGAGTTCCGAGCGACTCATGGCGACTCCGGCGTCCTCGAATGTCTGACAGCCGGTGACCGTGAGCGACGCGATGACCGACACGGCAAGCATGCGGAGGGTGGTCGAGGCGGCGGGCATGGCGACCAGCCTGGTGGATCCGGTCCGCGCAGCGCAAACCCGTTGCCGGTTGACGCCCGGAAATCCGGGAATGTCCGTCAGTGCGGGCCGACTCGGGTGCGCGGGCGACGCCGTGCCCGTTCGCGCCGCCCGATACGCTGCGTTCAACACCTGCCTCAGCCGCACCGTCGCGGCCCACCCACGGACCGGATCACAACAACGAGGAGCGACTCAGTGGCAACCATCGAGGGAATCGTCGCCCGGGAGATTCTCGACTCGCGGGGCAACCCGACGGTCGAGGTCGAGGTCGGCCTGGACGACGGCACGGTGGCCCGCGCGGCCGTGCCCTCCGGCGCCTCCACCGGCGCCTTCGAGGCGATCGAGCTGCGCGACGGTGACGCCGACCGCTACCAGGGCAAGGGCGTGGAGAAGGCGGTCTCCAACGTCGAGGACAAGATCGTCGACCAGATCATCGGGTACGAGGCCAGCGAGCAGCGGCTGATCGACCAGAAGATGCTCGACATCGACGGCACCGACAGCAAGTCGGAGCTGGGCGCGAACGCCATCCTCGGGGTTTCCCTCGCGGTGGCGAAGGCCGCTGCCGGCAGCGCCGAGCTGAGCCTCTTCCGTTACCTGGGCGGCCCGAACGCGCACCTCCTGCCGGTGCCGATGATGAACATCCTCAACGGTGGCGCGCACGCCGACTCGAACGTCGACATCCAGGAATTCATGGTCGCCCCGATCGGCGCCCCGACCTTCCGTGAGGCGCTGCGCTCCGGCGCGGAGGTCTACCACGCCCTCAAGTCGGTGCTGAAGAAGAAGGGCCTGTCCACCGGGCTCGGCGACGAGGGCGGCTTCGCCCCGAACCTGCCGACCAACGCGGCGGCCCTGGACCTGATCGCCGAGGCGGTCGAGAAGGCCGGTTACCGGCTGGGCACCGACATCGTGTTCGCGCTCGACGTGGCAGCCACGGAGTTCTTCGACAACGGCACCTACACCTTCGAGGGTTCCGCGAAGTCCGCCGAGGAGATGAGCAACTACTACACCAAGCTGGCCGGTGACTACCCGATCGTGTCGATCGAGGACCCGCTGGCCGAGGACGACTGGAGCGGCTGGCAGACGCTGACCGCCTCGCTCGGCGACCGGGTGCAGATCGTCGGCGACGACCTGTTCGTGACCAACCCGCAGCGCATCGCGCGCGGCATCGCGGAGAAGTCGGCGAACGCGGTCCTGGTCAAGGTCAACCAGATCGGCTCGCTGACCGAGACGCTGGACGCGGTGGACCTGGCCCACCGGGCCGGCTTCAAGTGCATGATGAGCCACCGTTCCGGCGAGACCGAGGACACCACCATCGCCGACCTGGCGGTTGCCACCGGCTGCGGCCAGATCAAGACCGGCGCGCCGGCCCGCTCGGACCGCGTCGCGAAGTACAACCAGCTGCTCCGGATCGAGGAGGAGCTGGCCGACGCGGCGCGCTACGCCGGCGCCGGCGCGTTCCCGCGCTACCGTTCGGCCTGAGACGCGCGAAGCCTCGGGGGAGGGGTGTGACGATGCAGCAGCGCCGCACACCGGGTGGTCAGCGTCCCGCCCGCCGACCGGGTCAGTCCGGTCGGCCGGGTGGTGGCCGCGCCACGCGGGGATCGGTCCGGGAGGCCGGCGTACGCGCCGACCCCCGCGCCGCTGGTCGGGCGCCGGGTGCTGCCCGGGGCACCGAGGGCGTTCGCTCGGCGAATCGTCCGGCCGCAGCTCGGCGTACCGCCGCCGGCGCAGGCGTGAAGCGGCTCGCCGCGCCCCACCCTCGTCGCTTCACCGGCCGGGCCACAGTGCTGTTCGCGGTCCTGATCGCGCTCGCGCTGGCCTACACGTACCCGGTCCGGGTCTACCTGGACCAGCAGGCCGACATCGAGCGGATGGAGGCGGCCCAGGCGGTGCAGGCGGCGGAGATCGCCAAGCTCGAGGCCGAGGCTGCCAACTGGAACGACGACGAGTACATCAAGACGCAGGCTCGGGAGCGGTTCTTCATGGGCGAGCCGGGCGAGAAGATGATGGTGGTGCTGCACGACCCGGAGGGCGCCGCCCGGGACGCCGGGAAGTCGGCCGGTTCGGGCGCCCCGGCGGGGCCGTCGACCTGGTACGACACGCTCTGGTCGAGCGTGCAGGCAGCCGACAGCCAGCAGCCGGGCAAGTGATCCACCGATCGACGCACCAGGAGAGACCGTGACTGTCGTACCACCGTCGGAGCCGGCGGCGGATTCCGTACCTCTGCCGCAGCGGGAGCCGGCCACGGAGGCCGACCTGGCCGCGGTGGCCGCGCAGCTCGGCCGGACGCCCCGGGGCACCCGGGCGGTCGCCCACCGATGCCCGTGCGGCCTCCCGGACGTGGTGGAGACGACCCCCCGCCTCGCCGACGGCACCCCGTTTCCGACGCTTTTCTACCTGACCTGCCCCCGGGCCACCGCGGCGTGCAGCCGGCTGGAGTCGGCGGGGCTGATGAAGGAGATGGCGGACCGGCTGACGACGGACCCAGAGCTGGCCGCGCACTACCGTGCCGCGCACGAGGACTACCTCGCCCGCCGGGAGGCGGTCGGTGAGGTGCCGGAGATCGCCGGAATCTCGGCCGGCGGGATGCCGGGCCGGGTGAAGTGCCTGCACGTGCACCTGGGGCACGCCCTGGGCGCCGGCCCGGGCGTGAACCCGTTCGGCGACGAGACGTTGGCGCTGGTCGAGCCGTGGTGGTCGGCCGGTCCGTGCGTGGACGTCCCGGCGGGCGAATGAACGCGCCGGCCGAGTCCTCGGCGTCCGAGAGTCAGATCGTGGTGCGGCGGGCCCGCACCGGGGACGTACGGGGCATCCGGCGGCTGGTGGACACCTACACCGACGACCGTCGGCTGCTGAGCAAGGCCACCGTCACCCTCTATGAGGACGTGCAGGAGTTCCGGGTGGCGGTCCGCGCCGACGACGGCGTCGTGGTGGGCTGCGGCGCGCTGCACGTGATGTGGGAGGACCTGGCCGAGATCCGCACGGTCGCTGTGGACCCGTCCTGCCGGGGCCAGCGGATCGGGCACCGGCTGGTGGGGGAGCTGATCGACGCGGCCCGGGAGCTGGGCGTGGCCCGGATCTTCGCGCTCACCTTCGAGACGCGGTTCTTCGGCGCGTTCGGCTTCCAGGAGATCGACGGCGCACCGGTGCCTCGCCAGGTGTACGAGCAGTTGCTGCGCTCGTACGACGAGGGTGTGGCGCAGTTCCTGGACCTGGAGCGGGTCAAGCCGAACACGCTGGGCAACACCCGGATGCTGCTGCGCCTGTAGGTCAGGCCTTACGGGGGTGCGTCGCGAAGAACTCCCACATCAGGTCGGTGGCCGACAGCCCGGCGGAGGACGCGGCGAGCTGACCGGCTGTCGCCCCCGGCCAACTGTGGCCCATCTCGGGCAGGGTCCAGACGCTGACCTCGCTGCCGTCCGCGCAGCTCGCCACCGTGTGCGTCACACCCGGCACCCCGGCCGCCTTCGGGCTCGGCCGGCAGGAGAGCCGCTGCTGCCAGGTCTGCATGCCGGTCTGGAAGGTCGACGCGTACCGGTCCTGGCCGCCGATGAAGGTGATCACGGAGACGGGGCTCTTCGGAACGTAGCTGTCGGCCGTGGTCAGCTTCCCGCTGTAACCGCCGCTGACCACCCCGATCGCGGCGTACGTGCCGGTGCTCTCCACCGCCGCCCGGAAGCTCATGTCGCCGCCGTTGGAGATGCCGGTGAGGAAGACCTGGTTCGGGTCCGCGTGCCAGGTCTGCACCAGGTGACCGGTGAGAGCGGTGAGGAACCCGACGTCGTCCTGGTTGCCGCAGCAGACCAGCGCGTTGAAGCCTCCGCCCACGCCGTCGGGGTACGCGACCAGCACGTTGTCCTTGTCAGCCTTGGCCTCCAGGCCCGCCAGCTCCCTCATCGCAGAGCCGGTCCCGGGATAGAAGTGCAGCGCGATGACCAGCGCGGACGGCCTGCCCGGGTCGTAGCCGGGCGGGGCGTGCAGCAGGTAGGTGCGCTCGACCCCGTTGTGCGTCAGGGTGAGCTCGTGGTCGCCCGCCGCCGGGCGTTCGGTCGACGCGGAGGGAGCGGCGGTCGGGGCCGACGAGGGTTGCCCCCGCTCACCACAAGCCGCGGCCACGACCATGAGGCAGAGCCCCGTCAACACTGCCACCGTCCGCCGCACGCCGGCCACCCCCCGTCGACCCCGCCGTCCACCCTGGAGGGCGTCGGATTGTGGATCAACCCTTTCGGTCCTGGGCGAAGGACGGCAGGCTGTTTCCCATGCTTCGCCTCCATCTCGGGCCGGCGGATCTCTGCCGGGTGCGGTTCGGTGCCCGGCTGCACCCGGTCGGCACCGCGCTGCTGGCCGGCCAGTGGCTGCGGGATCCGACAGTGGCGGCGATGGCGCCGATGCTGGCCGAGCGGGCGGCAGCGCTGGAGAGCACAGGAGCCGCCCAGGCCGCCACCGCGGTTCTGCGGCACCTGCTGCCGGCACGGGGGCGCCTGCCGGACTTCGTCACCCCCTTCGCCGGTGTGGAGTCGGTCGCCGCCGGTCTGGAGGCGATTCAGGCGACCCCGGCACGACGGGTACGCGCCGAGGTCGGCGCGGCGTACGCGGACGTGGCCGCCACCCCGCTGCGGCGGCGGTTCGCCGCAGCCGACCCGGAGATGCTCGACCTGTTCGGCGGGGCCGTCCGCACCTGGTTCGACGCCGTCCTCGCGCCGCACTGGCCCGATCTGGTGTCCGCGTACCGCCAGCAGGTGACCTGCGCCAGTCAACGGCTGGCGCAGCACGGCCTGGCCAGCCTCTTCGCGGGCCTGCACCCGGCCATCCGGTGGCGGGAGCCGGTGCTGGAGGTGCGGACGTGGTGGGACGGCGAACTGCCCGGCACCGGCCACGGGCTCATCCTGCTGCCCTCCCCGCTGGCCGGCCCCCGGCCCCGGGTGCTGGTCGAGCCGGATCGCCCGATCCTGCTCGTCTACCCGGCGCTGATGCCTCCGCGCGGGGCCACCGCCGAGGGTGATCCTCTCGGCCGGTTGCTCGGCGCCACCCGGGCGCTGGTCCTGCGCCAACTCGCGGCCGACGGCGGGATGACCACCACGGTGCTGGCGCGGGCCGTCGGGATCAGCCTCTCTTCGGCCTCGGAGCACGCCACCGCGCTGAGGGCCACCGGCCTGGTGGCCAGCGAGCGGGACGGCGGGTCCGTGCGACACCACCTGACGGCGCTCGGCGCGAACCTGCTGCGGGGCCTGCCGGGCGACTCGTGCGAGGCGGGTCCGTCGGCCGCCCAGGCAGCCGGGTGGCCGCCCGCCCTGCCGTAAGGTTGCTGCCGTGACGACGCGAGTGGCGGCCATCGACTGCGGGACCAACTCGATCCGACTGCTGGTCGCCGACCTGCCCGGGGAGTCGGCCGGGCCGCAGGCGCCGCTGGTCGACCTGACCCGCCGGATGGAGATCGTCCGGCTCGGCCAGGGTGTGGACCGCACCGGTCGGCTGGCACCGGAGGCGATCGAACGGACCCGGGTGGCGCTCGCGTCGTACGCCGCCGACATCGAGAAGTTGGGCGCCGAGCGGGTCCGCATGTGTGCCACCTCCGCCTCCCGCGACGCCGCCAACGCCGCCGACTTCACCGAGATGGTGCAGCGCACCCTCGGCGTCGCGCCCGAGGTGGTCACCGGCGACGAGGAGGCCCGACTGTCGTTCACCGGCGCGGTGCGCGGGCTCCCGGCCGACGCGAAGGCGCCGTTCCTGGTCGTCGACATCGGCGGAGGCTCCACCGAGTTCGTGGTCGGTGACCGGGCCGCCGGCGTGCGCGCGGCCATCTCGGTGGACATCGGCTGCGTCCGGATGACCGAGCGGCACCTGCCCGGTGACCCGCCGACGTCCGAGCAGGTCGCGGCCGCGCAGGCCGACATCGCGGCCGCCGTCGACCGGGCGCTCGCCGTGGTGCCCGGCCGCGAGGCGGCAACCCTGGTCGGTCTCGCCGGGTCGGTCACCACAGTCGTCGCCCTCGCGCAGGGCCTGCGGGAGTACGACCCGGAGCGCATCCACCACGCCCGGGTGTCGTACGAGGCGGTCGCCCAGGTGACCGCGGACCTGCTGAGTCAGACCCGTGAGCAGCGGTTGGCGAACCCGGTGATGCACCCGGGCCGGGCCGACGTGATCGGCGCCGGCGCGCTGGTGCTTCGCGTGATCATGGAGCGGGCCGGGATGCCGTCGGTGGTCGCCTCCGAGCACGACATCCTCGACGGCATCGCCTGGAGCCTGGCCACCTGATCGACTCGGTTTCCTGAAAGTCGCGGTGTCCCAGCAGGGCGGATACCCCGATTTCCAGGAAGTCCAGTCGATCAAGGTTTCGGTAGGGCCGCGCCCCCTCGCCTGCGTGTCGGGGCGGAATCGTTGACGCTACTGCGCATTGCGCACTAGTGTGCAATGCGTGGACACCACACAGTTGCTGAAGGGCGTGCTCGATCTGGCCGTCCTGGCCGTGCTCCGAGAGGAGGACGGCTACGGTTACGACATCCTGCGCCGGTTGCGCGAGGCCGGCCTGGAGGAGGTCGGCGACGCCTCGGTCTACGGGACGCTGCGCCGCCTCTTCGCCGCCGGCCTGCTCACCACGTACGTCGTGCCGAGCGAATCCGGGCCGCACCGCAAGTACTACTCACTCAACGCCGCGGGGCGTGACCAGTTGACCCGCTCCGGCAAGCTCTGGCGCTCGTTCGCCACCACCATGGACAGTCTGCTCGACGATCGGGGGCTGGCGGCATGACCGTCACGGAGCAGGAGATCACCGACTACGTGGCGCGGGTCCGGGCCGCTCTGGCCGACCTGCCAAGCACCCAACGCGACGAGCTGACCGAGGATCTCGCCGACCACCTCACCGAGGTCGCGGCCGAGGCCGAGGGCACTCTCGTCGAGCGGCTGGGCGAGCCCGAGACGTACGCTGCCGAGCTGCGCGCCGCGGCCGGCGCCGCCGCCGGGGGAGGTGGGCGGAATCTCGACCAGCGGGTCGCCGCCGCGCTGGTCGGGGTCCGCAGCCGCCTGCGCACTGTCGACACCCGACTGGGCCCACCCCTGGGGTACGACACGGCGAGCGACTTCCTCCGGTTGTTGCGCCCGGGCTGGTGGGTGCTGCGTGGCTACCTGGCGGCGATGCTGGTCACGGTCATCTCCACCGGCGGCAACTATTACAACCTGTTGCCCCGGTTCGGTGGAGAGCTGCTCGCCGGCCTGATCATGCTGGTCGGCTTCGTGCTCGCCTCCATCTGGATTGGCCGCCAGTCCGCCCGGCTGACCCGCTGGCCACGTTCGGCGGTGCAGGTGGGCAGCGCGGTGCTGGTGGTCTTCGCGTTGGCCGCACTGGTCAACACCGAGGACCGGCTCGGCCGTGACTACTACTACGACCAGACCTCGGTCGACAGCCAGTACGGCCAGATCCGGGACGTCTTCGTCTACGACAGCGAGGGCCGGCTGGTGGAGAACGCCCGGCTCTTCGACCAGAACGGCAATCCGATCCGGCTGGGCTACCCGGACTGCGGTGGCCGCATCGACGAGTACGGCAACCCGCTGCTGCGGCCGTACCCGTACTGCCCGGAGCAGGCGCCGTTCGGCCCCCGGGCCCCGGGTGCGCCCCTCGCTCCCACGCCGCCCGCGACCACGCCGGACCCGAGCAGCACGCCGGACCCGAGCAGCACACCCGGTCCGACCGGGACGCCGACGGCGACCGGGACGCCCACCGGCCAGCCCACGGCCGGCAGCACCGTGACGCCGAGCGACGCACCGACTCCGACTCCGACGAGCTGAGTCGCGGTGTGAACTGGATCATGCTGCTGAAGCTGGGAAATAACTGAACGGACGAGGCGAGCGGGACGGCACCGGAAATCAATGATCGTTACGGTGTCGTCTGCTCATCAACCCCTCGGAAGGACCCCCCGTGCCAGACCAGGTCGCACCGCCCTCCGCGCCCGACGCCGCAGCACCCCAGCCGGCCGTCGAGGCGCCGCAGCCGACGCCGGCCCAGCCGCAGGCGGCCACGTCGGATGCGGCCGAGCCGCTGGCGGCGAAGCCGGGAACGGCCGACCCACAGACCGCCAAGCCGGAGGCGGCCGAGCCGCAGGCGGCCACGTCGGGTGCGGCGGACCCGCAGGCCGCCAAGCCGGAGGCGGCGGACCCGCAGGCGGCCACGTCGGGTGCCGCCGACCCGCAGGCGGCCACGTCGGATGCGGCCGTGCCGCCCGCGACCGCCACGGCGACGGCCGAGCCAGAGGCGAAGAAGTCCGGTACGAAGAAGGCTCTGGGCATCGTCGGCGCGATCCTCGCGATCGTCGTCGTCGCTGGCCTGAAGTTCGGCCTCGTCTCGGCGATCGGCGGCTTCTTCAACAAGGACGAGACCGCCGACGCCAAGGCCGGCGACTGCATCGCCGAGCTGCCGGAGGTCACGGGGACCGGGCAGGAGAAGGTCGACGGCGCCAAGGTCGTCGAGTGCACCTCGACCGACGCGGCGTACACCGTGGTTGGTCGGGTGAACGGCCAGAGCGAGGCGCAGGCCAAGGCCGGCACCGCCTGCGACTCGTTCTTCCAGAACGACGAAGAGGGCTACATCTTCTCCAGCGTCGAGCCGGGCAAGTCGGGCTACGTGCTCTGTCTGACCAAGAAGGCCTGACCGGCGCGCCAGGCCAGCATCGACGGCGGCGGGAGCAGACCCCGCCGCCGTCGGCGTACCCGCAGTCACCGGCCGGCGAACAGGAGGTGAATGCCACTGTTCCGGCGTCTTCCGGACGGCCGCGTGGCGTGGCAGGCTACCGGCACGTAGGACCACTGGGCGACCAGCCAACGATGACTGACCGCTAGGAGGACGGCCCATGGGCGAAATGGTGAGCTACCGCAGCAACGGGGGCATGAGCGAGGGGTATCTCGCGATACCCGCCAGCGGCATGGCCAGCCCCGCCGTCATCGTCATCCAGGAGTGGTGGGGCCTCGTCCCGCACATCCGGTCGGTGGCGGACCGGTTCGCCGAGGCTGGTTTCGTCGCCCTCGCGCCCGACTTCTACCACGGTGAGACGACCAGCGAGCCGGACGAGGCGCAGCGGCTGCTGATGGCGATGCGGATGGACGAGGCGGCGAAGGACATCGCCGGTGCGGCCGACTATCTCGCGGAGCGTCCGGAGGTGACCGGTAAGGTCGGTGCCGTGGGCTTCTGCGCCGGTGGCAGCCTCGCCCTCTGGTCAGCCACCATCTCCGAGCGGATCGTCGCGACCGCCGGCTTCTATCCCGTGCTGCCGTGGGAGTCGATGCGCCCCGACTGGGCCGACTATGCCGGCAAGGCCGCGGTCATCCACTGCTCCGAAGAGGACGGCACCTCGGCCGCCGAGGGCGTACAGACCGCCCGTCGGGCCATCGAAGAGGCCGGCGGTGACTGCCACCTCTACGACTACCCGGGCACCTCGCACGCCTTCTTCAACGACGACCGGCCGGAGGCGTTCGACCAGCGCGCCGCGTCCAGCGCCTGGGCTCGCACCCTGGAACTCTTCCGGGCCAAGCTTGGCTGAGTCGCGTACCCCCGAGGAGGTGGTCGCCCGCGCAGCGCGGGCGCCCGACCTGGCGGACCTCGACGCGGGTGTCAGCGACTGTTTTGCCTGCCCCCGGCTGGTCCGGTGGCGGGAGGAGGTGGCCCGCACCCGCCGGGCCGCCTTCCGCGACCAGGAATACTGGGGCCGGCCGGTGCCGGGTTTCGGCACCGCCGACGCGCGGATCGCCATCCTCGGGCTGGCGCCCGCCGCGCACGGCGGCAACCGCACCGGCCGGATCTTCACCGGTGACCGGTCCGGCGACGTGCTGTTCGCCGCGCTGCACCGGGCCGGGCTGGCCAACCAGCCGACCAGCGTCGCCGCCGACGACGGGCTCGCCCTGCGGGACATCCGGATCTTCTCGGCCGTCCGATGTGCGCCGCCGGACAACAAGCCGACGCCGCAGGAGCGGGACACCTGCGCACCCTGGCTGCACCGGGAGGTCACGCTCATCCGGCCCACGCTGCGCGTCGTGGTCGCGCTCGGCGCGTTCGCCTGGGCCGCGTGGTGGCCGGTGCTCCGTCAGGTGTACGGGCTGCGCCCGCCCAGCCCGCGACCGGCGTTCGGTCATGGGGCACACTGGTCCGGCACGGACGCGCCGGACCTGTTGGGCTGCTACCACGTCAGCCAGCAGAACACCTTCACCGGGCGGCTGACACCAGAGATGCTGGACGATGTCTTCGGCCAGGCTAAACAGCTGGCCGGGGTGGACTGAGACGCGTGGGGCGGTGGCGATGACAGACGGAACACGCCCGCCCACGCCGTCCCCTGCCGCCGAGCAGGGGGTGTTGCGCCCGGCCCTCGGGTTGCTTCGTCGGTGGTGGCCGGTCGGCGCGGTCGCCGCGTTGCTCGTCGGTGCGGCGCTGGCGTCCGCCAACTCGTCGATCGGGGCCAGTCGGATCCCGCCAGCTGCGGAGAACGTCCCCTGGGTGCCCGAGTACCCGACCGCCGAGCCGCCGCCGTCGATTCCGGTCGAGCCGCGCGACGCCGGTGAGGCCACCCAGGCGCACATACCGCAGTGGATCGCCACCGTGGCGATGGTCCTGCTCGGGCTCGCCATCTTCGCCGCCCTCGGTTACCTGACCTGGATCCTGATCCGAGGTGCGTTGCGCCGCACCACCCGGAATCTGCCCACGCAGCGGGCCCGGCGTAGCGCCGAGGGCACCGCCCGGGAGGTGGTCGCGGCCCTCGACGCCGGCCTGGTGGAACTCGACGACCGGGACACCGACCCCCGGGTGGCGGTGATCGCCTGCTGGGTACGCCTGGAGGAGACCGCCGCTGCGGCCGGTGTGCCACGGCTCGCCGGGGACACCCCCACCGACCTGGTCAGCCGGCTGCTGCACGGTGACCCGGCGGCCGGCGTGCCGGCGATCGTCAGCACCGATGTGCTGAACGAGTTCGCACACGTCTACCGGGAGGCCCGGTACGCGACCCGCCCGGTCGACGAACGCACCCGCGACCAGGCGCGCGCCGCGCTGCGCCGACTGCGCGGCGAACTCACCGCGGTGGTGACCCCGTGAGCGCGAGGAGTGAGCCGGGTCTGCGAGCCCCGCAGTCGCGAACCAGAGGTGCAGCGCATGAGTAGCACCAGCATCGACGACCTGCTCGCGTTCGAGGAGGAGGCGGCGCCGGCGGGCCCCCAGGCGCGCCGTTCCCGGATCCGCCCGGTGCTGCGCTCGCTCGCGTGGGCCGCCGCGGTGGTCGCGGTGCTGCTCGTCGGCCTGCGCGCTGTCGGCCTCCAGGTCTCGCTGCCCGTGCTGATCGCCGGGGTGCTGGCCGTGCTGGCCGTCCGCCGGGTCACCGCCCTGCTCGCGCCGCCACCTCCGCCGCCAGCCGCTTCCCGGAACGTCTCGGGTGAGGAGGACGGCAGTTACAACTGGGGTGCCCGGGACGCGCTGCGCAGCGCGATCAATCGCTGGGAATGGCCGTTGGACTGGTCCAACACCCGACCCGAACGTTTCAGCGGGGTGGTCCTGCCCCGCATCGGTGAACTGGCCGACGAGCGGATGCGCCTGAAGCACGGCGTCACCCGCGAGTCGGATCCGGCCCGCGCCCGCGCCCTGCTGGGCGACCGGCTCTGGACGTTCCTGGAGACCCCGCCTCGCCGCACCCCGTCGCCGCGCGACCTCGCGGTGATCGTCGCCGAACTGGAGAAGATCTGATGAACGACGTGGACCGGACCATTGCCCCCGCCGAGGTCGGCCATCTGGCTCGGGCGGTCCTGGACGCGGTCGGCACCGTCGTGGTCGGTAAGCGGGACGCGTTGGAGCTGGTCCTCGCCGGCATCCTCGCGGGCGGGCACGTGCTCCTGGAAGACCTGCCGGGGCTGGGCAAGACGCTGACCGCGCGCTCGTTCGCCCAGGCGCTCGGGTTGGACTTCCGCCGGTTGCAGTTCACCCCCGACCTGCTGCCCGCCGACGTCACCGGCTCGTTCCTGTACGACCAGCGCAACGGGGACTTCACCTTCCGGGCCGGCCCGGTCTTCACCAACCTGCTCCTCGCCGACGAGATCAACCGGACGCCGCCGAAGACGCAGTCCGCGCTGCTGGAGGCGATGCAGGAGAAGCAGGTCTCGGTGGAGGGTGTGACCTACAAGCTGGACGAACCGTTCCACGTGCTGGCCACTGCGAACCCGATCGAGTACGAGGGCACGTACCCGCTGCCTGAGGCCCAGCTCGACCGGTTCCTGCTGCGGGTCTCCTTCGGGTACCCGCAGCACGAAGAGGAGTGGGAGGTGCTGCGCCGTCGGATGAGCCGTCGCCGCGAGGAGGCGGACATCAAGGCGGTCGTCGACGCGGCAACGCTGCGGGCCATGCAGGCCGCCCTGGAGGACGTGGTGGTGGAGGACTCCATCGGCCACTACATCGTGTCCCTCACCGCGGCGACCCGGGAGCACCCGTCGGTGCTGGTCGGCGCCTCGCCTCGCGGATCGTTGGCGCTGCTGCTGCTGGCCCGGGTGCGCGCGGTGTTCGGCGGACGCGACTACGTGGTGCCGGAGGACGTCAAGGATGTCGCGGCACCTGCCCTGGCCCACCGGATCACCCTGCGCCCGGAGATGTGGTTGCGCCGGGTCGACCCGGCGTTCGTGGTCGGCGAGGTGCTGGAAGCGACCCCCGCCCCGGCCAGCGGCGCCCTGCCCAGCTACGCCGCCGGCGGGCCCCGGAACTGATGACCGGACCGACCGTGCCGAGATCCACCGAGCCGGAACCGGCTGCCGGCTGGGCACCCACCCCGGCGCTCGGCCGGGCGGTCCTGCTCGCCGGCCTGCTGCTGGTGGCGGGGGTGCTGCTGGGGCGGGTCGACCTGATCGTGCTGGCTGCCCCGTTCGCGCTGGGCACCGCGTACGCGCTGCGCCGACGCCCCACGGCGCTGCCGCAGGTGTGGATCACCCCGGGCGACGACGGGCCGCTGGTCGAGGGTGGCGACGTGACGGCGGCGGTGAGCGTCGGCAACCCGGACACTGTCGACTACGACCTGGTCGTGCTGCGTACCCGCGTGTCGCCGTGGCTGCGGATCTTCCGGGCCGGTTTCGCCCGGGACGGGGTCGCCGCCGACGTGCCACCCGCGGCGACGACGCCGACCGGCAGCCAGGGTCCGGCCAGCGGCGCGAGTCGTTCCGCCGCCGATCGGCCGTTCGTGACGTCGGTGCCCACCGGGTCGGCGGTGGACCTGGAACTGGTCGGCCGTGCGCTGCGGTGGGGCCGGCATCCGGTCGGCCCGGCCGGTGCCAGGGTCGCGACGGCGGGCGGGCTGCTGGTCTCCCGCGCGGTGATCATCGAGCCGGTCCGCGTGCGGGTGTACCCGCGTACCGAACCGTTCGAGGCGGTGGAGGCGATGCCCCGCGCCGCCGGCCTGGTCGGGGCGCACCACTCACGGCGGCCCGGTGAGGGTGGCGAGCTGGCGGGCGTACGCAGATTCGGTCCCGGGGACCGGCTGCGCCGTATCGACTGGCGGGTGTCGTTGCGGGCCCGGCAGTTGCACGTGGCGGCCACCCTCTCCGACCGTGACGCGGAGGTGGTGGTGCTGCTCGACGTGCTCGCCGAGGCCGGCCGTTCCGGTGGCGTGGACGGCGCCGCCTCGGTGCTGGACACCACCGTCCGGGCCACCGCCGCGATCGCCGAGCACTACCTGCACCGTGGCGACAGGGTCTCCCTGCTGGAGTACGGCCCGTCAGCCCGTCGGCTGCGACCGGCGGCCGGGCGACGGCAGTACCTGACCGTCCTGGAGTGGCTGCTCGACGTACGCGCGACGTCGTCCTCCCATGAGCCGTACGACCAGGTGTTCGGCCCGCAACTGCTCTCCTCGGACGCGTTGGTGGTGGTGCTCACTCCGCTGCTGGACGAACGGTCGGCGCAGATGCTCGCCCGGCTGACTCGGGCCGGCCGGTTCGTGGTGGCTGTCGACACGTTGCCGACCGACCTGTCGTCACCGAAGGACCGGGGCTGGGCCGAGGTGGCGTACCGGCTGTGGCGTCTGGACCGGGAGATCATGATCGGGCAGCTCCGGGAGCACGGCGTCCCCGTGGTGCGCTGGGCCGGCGCCGGCAGCCTGGACCAGGTGCTGCGGGACGTGGCCCGGCTGGCGACGGCCCCAAGGGTGGGTGGCCGGTGAGCGCGAGGAGTGAGCTTGCGAGCCCCGCGGTCGCGAGCGAGCGGAGGCGCAGATGATCGACGGTGTCGCCGGGCGGGTCCGGTCCTTTCAGAATGCGGTCAGCCGGATCAGCGCCGCTCCACTGCTGGTTCGGGCCGCGATCTTCGTCACCGTGCTTGCCGGGTTCGTCCTCGCCTTCCCCGCTGAGGTGTTGTCCGGTCGGCCGATCCTGTTCCTGACTGTCGCCGCACTGTTGCCGGCTTTCGGCCCGCGCCGGGTCTGGGCGACGTTCACGGCGTTGGTCACGATTGGTGGCTGGTTGGTCGCCACCGACGGGTACGGCCGCCCGGTCGCCCTCTGGCGTCTTCTCGCCCTCGCGGCCCTGCTCTATCTGGCGCACACCCTCTGCGCGCTGGCCGCGCTGTTGCCCTACGACGCGGTGGTGGACCCGGAGATGATCACCCGTTGGTTGTTGCGGACGGCGGCCGTCCTGTTGGGCACCGCCGTGCTGGGGGTGCTGTTGTTGCAGGCCGGGGACACCGGTGGGGAGGCCGGATACCAGTGGGTCACGGTGCTTGGCCTGCTGCTGGCGGTGGGTACGGCAGCGTTGCTGGGCTGGCTGTTGCGACGGCGGTGACCGTTGCGACCTGAGGGTTACCCAGGTCACATGGGTTGTGCTCCGTCACAGATGGGGGCCGCGAGCGGGATTACCTGAGCCGGCCGGGGAAAGATAGACAACGTGAATCCGAAGCGGATCCTTGTGGTGGGTGCCGGGCACGTCGGTCTGTACGCGGCGCTGCGCCTGTCGAAGAAGCTCAGCTCCCGTGAGGCTGAGGTCATGGTGGTGGATCCCCAGCCGCACATGACCTACCAGCCGTTCCTGCCGGAGGCGGCGGCGGGCAACATCTCCCCGCGGCACTCCGTGGTGCCCCTGCGGCGGGAGTTGCGTCGCTGCAAGATGGTGGCCGGCACTGTCACGCGGATCGAGCACGGCCGCAAGGTGGCCACCGTGCAGCCGATCAGCGGCCCGGCCCGGGAGATCACCTACGACCACGTGATCGTGGCGCCGGGTTCGGTCTCCCGCACTCTGCCGATCCCCGGCCTGCACGAGCAGGGCATCGGATTCAAGACCATCGGCGAGGCGATCTACCTGCGCAACCACGTACTGGACCGGCTCGACGTGGCTGCGGCCACGCCGGATCCGGACGTCCGCCGTGCGGCGCTGACCTTCACCTTCGTGGGCGGTGGGTACGCCGGCATCGAGGCGCTCGCCGAGATGGAGGACATGGCTCGCGACGCCCTGCGTTACTACCCGGAGCTCAAGCAGGACGAGGTTCGCTGGGTGCTGGTCGAGGCCACCCAGCGGGTGCTGCCCGAGGTCGACCGGGACATGGGCGCCTACACAGTCCAGCAGTTGATGAAGCGGAACATGGACATCCGGCTGGACACCCGGCTCGAGTCCTGCGTCGACGGGGTGGTCAAGCTCTCCGACGGTGACAGCTTCCGGTCCGACACGATCGTGTGGACGGCCGGCGTGAAGCCGTCGCCGATGCTGGACTCGACCGACTTCCCGCGCGACGACCGTCGGCGGATCACCTGCCTGCCCACTCTTCAGGTGGTCGACGGCGACCAGGTGGTCGAGGGCGCGTGGAGCGCCGGTGACTGCGCCGCCGTGCCGGACCTCACCAAGGAGCCGGGCAACTTCTGCTCGCCGAGCGCCCAGCACGCGGTGCGCCAAGCCGCTCGGATGGCCGACAACATCACGGCCGTGATCCGGGGCCGCGAGCCGGTCAACTACAAGCACAAGCACGTCGGCAGCGTCGCGAGCCTCGGGCTGCACAAGGGCGTCGCCCAGGTGTACGGGATCAAGATGACCGGCTGGCCGGCGTGGGTCATGCACCGGACGTACCACATGAGCCGGATCCCGTCGTTCAACCGCAAGGTCCGGGTGGTCGTGGACTGGTCGTTGGCGTTCTTCCTCAAGCGTGAGGTGGTGGCCCTCGGGCAGCTGCACGACCCGCGCGAGGAGTTCGTCGAGGCGTCCCAGCCGGTCGGCGCGCCGCGCGTCTGATCTCAGGTACTGCGAAAGGGCCCCTCCCGGTCGGGAGGGGCCCTTTTGTGCTCCGGTGCCGGCAGCACCCAGCCGATCATGGAGTTGTGGTGCCGGTTTGGTTCCACAGCGGGCGCTTTGTCACCCACCACAACTGCATGATCGACCCGGTGGGGGTGGGGTGGCGGGGGTGGCGTCAGACGCGCCAGATCCAGGCGTCGGCGATCCGGGTGGCGGGGCCGTAGAGCTGCTCCAGGGTTGCGCGCAGACTCTCGGCGTGCGGGGCGTCGTCGGCCAACGCGATGCAGGAGGCACCCCAGAACTGGGCGTCCCGTGCGGCCTGGCGGCGCTGCTCGTCGCCGATGGCCGGTTGGTCACCGCGCCGGGCGACGTCCGCCAGCAGCGCGGAGGTGGGCTGCTTGAAGGTGCCCATCGCCGCGGTGCCACCCCGCCCGTACGGGCCGATGAAGAACCCTTCCGGCAGACCGAAGGCGGCGTCGGCAGCGGTCGCCCAGCGCATCGGCCAGGGCTCCTTCGGCGTCGGAAGCGGCACCGGGACGAGCACCCCGCCGGGGCGTACGCACTGCCGCCAGTGGCCGCCGCTGACGAATTCCGGCACGGCGGGCCGTTCGGCGGTCGGCAGCGGGGTCGGGAAGATCGGCAGCAGTGCCGCGCCGACGGCCAGGGGCACGAGCCGTCGAGCCCGTCCGGTGCTGCGCAGAGCCCGGTCGACGGCCAGCACCACCAGCGTCGCGATGATCGGCAGCAACGCCAGCGCGAACCGCATCGGCAACGCGCCGTCCACCACCGGCAGCCCGCCGATCAGGGCGTACGGGCCGGGCAGCGCTGTCCTGGTGCCGCCGAGCACCACCTCCGGGCCGAGCGAGAGCGCACCCATCACGAGGCCCGCCACCACGCAGGCGAGGACCAGTCGGCGTCGCCCGGCCCAGATCGCGCAGACCGCGGCGACCACCAGCAGCGGCCAGCCGAGGAAGGTGTTGTACTCGGCCGGGCCGGTGGTCAGCCGGGCGGACTGGTCGCTGCCGGCAACCGACAGGGGGGAGATCGTCCACCAGCTACTCAGGTCGGCGGAGAAGTAGGCCGGCGTGAACATCCCGTCGGCGACTCCCTGCGGGCCGGCGAACTGGAACCACAGCGGGTAGCCGAGCACCAGTAGGGCGAGCCCGGCGGCGATCGCCAGCCCGCCGGCGAAGCCGGGCAGCGCCCGCCGGGCCAGGTCCCGGTCCGCCACGGCGTAGCTGATCGCCATCACCAGCAGCGTGACGGCGGCGAGGAAGAGCACCTCCTCGCCGATGAAGACCTGCGCGGTGACCGCGGCCGCCAGTCCCGCCGCCGAGGTGAGCATCCGCCGGCGATCCGGCCCGGGGAGCCGGTCGCGACCGGTCCCGTCGAGAGTCGTGCGCCCCGGGTCGGATGCCCGCAGCAGTCGGGCCACCAGCCAGACGATCACCGGCACCAGCCACTGGGCGGTCATGTGCAGGTGGCTGTTGGTCTGCGAGATCATGCCCGGGCCGAACCCGCAGATCCCTCCGCCGAGCGCGGCGGCGAGCCGGCGGGCGCGCAGCGTCCGGTGGAACAGCAGGTACCAGGCGAAGGCCGTACCAGCGAGGTTGGCGGCGGCGAGCAACGCGAAGGTGACCGGCGCGCCCAGCAGCAGGGTGACCGGCGCGAAGACGATGCCCAGCGCGATCACCGTGGTGTTGGCCATCAGGTTGACGCCGTCGGGAGCGTTGAGACGGTCGGTGAGCAGGCCGAAGTCGCCGAGCAGCGCGCGGGCGTCGACGGCCAGGAACCACTCGTAGAGGGCCTGGTCCTCCGGATTGAGGGCCAGCGTGCGGCCAGCCGGGTCGGGCCACAACCCGTGGGTGACCCAGCCGGCCAGCACCGCGCAGACCAGAGCGGCCAGCAGATCCAGCCGGTGCCGACGGACGGCGGCCAGGAGCCGAACGGCCCGGGGCCGGCGGTTGACCTGATCGGCGAGGCGGAAGGCCTGCTCAGGGGCGGCGTCGGGGGCCGTGGGGGCTGCGCTGCTCACGGCATCGACCCTAATGTGACCGGCCCCACGGGGTACGTCGGGTCGCCGCAGACCCGCTACGGTGACATTGCATCGTGCGTGTCGGCGCGCCGGTGCCACCCGCCCGGGTGGTGGAAAGGCAGACACGGCCGCCTTAAAAGCGGCTGCCGAAAGGCGTGCGGGTTCGACCCCCGCCCCGGGCACCGGTCGGCTCCCACGCATTCTCATTCGTGATCACCAGGACTTGGCTGCGCCGTTTACTCTTGGAGGGCACGTTCACGTGCAAACGACCCCCTGAGGGAGGCCAGACAGTGAAGACCTCGAACCCGGTGCTCGCCCGGCTCGGCCAAGCGGCCGAGCGGGAGCGCTCCGCCGGGTACGCCCCGGCCGGGCCGTACGGACAGCCCGGCATTCCCCAGCAGTACCCGTCCCAGGCCGGTTACCCGGCTGCGCCGCCCACCGTGGCGCCCATGACCGTCGACGACGTGGTCGTCAAGACGGTCGCTCTGCTCGGCATCCTCGGCATCACCGCCGCGGCCGCCTGGGTGCTCGTGCCCGACTCGCTGGTCAGCACCGCCTGGATCGGCGCGGCGGTGGTCGGCCTGGTCCTTGGCCTGATCATCTCGTTCTCCCGGATGGCCAACCCGGCACTCGTCATCGCGTACGCGCTCGTCGAGGGCGTTTTCGTCGGCATGGTGAGCAAGGCGTTCGAGACGCGCTACGACGGCATCGTGCTCCAGGCCGCCGTGGCCAGCTTCGGCATCTTCTTCCTGATGGCGATGCTCTACAAGGCGAAGGTCATCCGGGCCACCCCTGCCTTCGTCAAGGGCATGATCGCGGTGATGGTCGGCCTCTTCGCCGTCATGCTGATCAACTTCGTGCTGGCCATGTTCGGCGTCAACACGGGCCTGCGTGACGGCAGCCCGCTGGCGATCGGTTTCAGCCTGGTCTGCATCGTGGTCGCCTCGTTGAGCTTCGTGCTCAGCTTCAAGGAGATCGAGGACGGCGTCCGGATGGGCCTGCCGCAGCGCTACTCCTGGGTGGCCGCGTTCGGCATCCTGGTCAGCCTGGTCTGGCTCTACATCGAGATCCTGCGCATGCTGAGCTACTTCCAGGGCGACGACTGACCTCGTCCGCTCTGCCGACCGGCGCCCGCTCCCGCTCTTGCGGGGGCGGGCGCCGTCGTTCGCACCGGGCCCGCCGTTTCGCCGCCAGCGCCGGGCCGCCCGGGGCAGAGTGACTGCAAGGGCGTGTGTCAAAGCCTCGGTCGAGCCGAGGCGGAGTCCAGGCGGCGGTCCGCCAATTCCCAACGCGGCCGGTCGTCGTCTGGGCCCGTCGCAGGCCGGCCAGGGGCTTTGACACACGCCCTGGGGGTACGCGGGCGAAGGAGGCGGCGGTGCGCAGCAACAACCCGGTGCTCAACCGGCTGGACGAGACCGGCCGGGTGGAGGCCCGGGTGCTCGGCTCCCGCGACGTCGAGCCGATGACTGTCGACGACGTGGTGGTCCGTACCGTCGGACTGCTGGTCGTCACCGGCGCGACCGCGGCGGTGTCCTGGGTGGTGATCCCCGACGTGGCCTGGTTGGGTGCCGCGCTGGCCGGCAGCGCCCTCGCCTCGATCGCGTTGGTCCTGGTCATCTCGCTGCGGGGGATCACCAACCCGGTGCCGATCGTCGGCTACGCCCTGCTCCAGGGCTTGCTGCTGGGGGTGGCGAGCCGCGCGTTCGAGCAGGTCTATCCGGGCATCGTGGTGCAGGCGGTGGCCGGCACCTTCGGCGTCTTCCTCGGCATGGCGGCGCTCTACCGGGCCCGGGTGATCCGGGCGACGCCCCGGCTGGCCCGCCTGGTGATCGGCACGTTGCTCGGCATCGCCGTGCTCAGTGTCGTCAACCTGGTGTCGTACCTGATCTCCGGGCGACCGGGGCTGGAGGTCTACAGCGTCAGCGGGGAGGTCGGCTGGCTGCCGTACGCCTTCTCGGTGGTGGCCATCATCGCCGGGGCGTTCAGCTTCATCCTCGACTTCGACCTCGTCGAGCGTTCGGTGCGCGACGGCCGACCCCGCCGGTACGCGTGGCTGAGCGCGTTCGGCCTGCTCACCGGGTTGGTGTTCCTCTACTGGCAGCTGCTGCGGCTGCTCAGTTACCTGCGCCGTTGACCGGGCCGACCAGGCGCGGTCGGTGCCGGCCGTAGACTCGGCGGCGATGAGCGCAGCGGAGTTGGACAAGGCCATGCAGTTGCTGGTCCGTCAGATCGTGCACTGGCAGCAGCCGCGCTGGTCGGCCATCGCGACCGCCGGCAACGTGTCCCGCGCCGACCTGGTGCACCGTCTGGTGCAGGAGATCGCCAACCTGGCCGCCGACGCCGAGGGAGAGCCGCGTCGGGTCGTGCCCCGGCTCGACAATGACCTTGCCCTGCCCGATCAGCTACGGGTGGTGACAGCGGACCTGCTGACCGCCGACCCGGGGGCCGAGGCGTTGGCCCGGGCCGCCGCCGAGGTGGCGGCGACCCGCAGCGCGCTCTGAGGTCAGTTCAACCGTTCGAGCACCATGGCCATGCCCTGGCCGCCGCCGACGCACATGGTCTCCAGACCGATGGTCTTGTCGTGCCACTCGAGGGCGTTGAGCAGGGTGCCGGTGATCCGTGCGCCGGTCATGCCGAACGGGTGGCCGATCGCGATCGCGCCGCCCATCACGTTCAGCTTCTCCTCCGGGATGCCCAACTGGCGGTAGGAGGGGATGACCTGAGCGGCGAACGCCTCGTTGATCTCCACGAGGTCGACGTCGTCGATGGTCATGCCGGCCCGCTTCAGGGCCTGCCGGGACGCCTCGACGGGGCCGAGGCCCATGATCTCCGGCGACAGGGCGGTCACACCGGTGGAGACGATCCGGGCCAGCGGGGTGAGCCCGAGCTCCTCGGCCCGCTGGGCGCTCATCACCACCACGGCGGCCGCGCCGTCGTTGAGCGGGCAGCAGTTGCCCGCGGTGATCCGGCCGTCCGGGCGGAACACCGGCTTGAGACCGGAGACCGCGTCGAGCGTGACGCCGGCACGGGGACCGTCGTCGGTGCTCACCACGGTGCCGTTCGGCGTGGTGACCGGGGTGATCTCCCGGGCCCAGAAGCCGTCGGCGATGGCCTTCTCGGCGAGGTTCTGGCTGCGTACGCCGAACTCGTCCATGTCGGCGCGGCTCACGTCGTGCACCTGGGCCAGGTTTTCCGCGGTCTGCCCCATGGTCAGGTAGATGTCGGGCAGCTCACCGGCCTCGCGCGGGTCGGTCCACACCTCGGCGCCGCCCTGTGCGCGGCGCTTCGAGCGCTCGGCCGCCGCGCCGAAGCGCGGGTTTTCCCAGCCGCCGCCGACGAGGGCCTGCGCATCGGGAGGCAGCCCGTCGGAGCTGCCCCGGGCGTAGCTGGAGACCATCTCCACGCCGGCGGAGACGAACACGTCGCCCTCGCCGGCCCGGATCGCGTGCATCGCCATCCGGGTGGTCTGCAACGACGAGGCGCAGTAGCGGGTCAGCGTGGCGCCGGGCACAGTGTCCAGACCGAGCAGTGTGGACACCACCCGGGCCATGTTGAAGCCCTGCTCGCCACCGGGCAGGCCACACCCGAGGTAGAGGTCGTCGATCGTGGTCGGGTCGAGCTGGGGGATCTTGTCCAGGGCGGCCTGGACGATGGTCGCGGCGAGGTCGTCGGAACGGACGTCGCGCAGGGACCCCTTGTGCGCCCGGCCGATGGGGGAGCGGGCGGTGGCGACGATGACGGCGTCGCGGGACGACTCAATCGGCATGGACCAACGTTAACCCGCCGGTAACATGCGCGGAAGAAGCCGGCGCGGCGGGAAATGTCACCCTGACCGGGAACGATCTAGCGCCGGGTGGCGACCGTCGCGGCGGCGGCGACGGCGGGCAGCAGCGCGTGCGCCCACACCCGGTAACCGTCGGCGGAGGGGTGGAAGCCGTCGTGGCAGAGCGTCCCCGCATCGGCCCGGAACACCGGCCCGGTCTCGGTGCCCAGGTCGACCACCGAGCCGCCAGCGTCCAGCACGGCCGTGGTCTGCGCACGGGCCATCCGCCGCCCGGACCAGCCGACCACCTGGCGCAGCGGAGGCGCGATGGCACGCACCGCGCCGAGATCGGGGCACGTGCCCACCACCACCTCGACCCGCGCCTCCCGCAGGCGGTGCACCGCGGCAGCGAGATAGGCCGCAGAGTCGACCGGCCGGCGCAGCCCGGTGGCGTCGTTCGCGCCGATCAGGATCAGCGCCACGTCGGGCCGCTCACCGAGCAGGGCCCGGGCCACCTGGGTGGCCAGGTCGGTCGAACGGGACCCGGAGACGCCGACGCTGGACAGGTGCACCCGCCGGCCCGTCGGGCCCTCGGCGAGCAGGTTGGCCAACTGCCCGCCGATGGTGTCCTCAAGCCGGTCGACGCCCACGCCCAGCGCTGACGAGTCACCGAGCAGCACCAGCCGCAACGGCGGAGCGCCAGCCCGGCCGATCGTGGCCCGCAGGGCCAGCCCCAGCTCCGGTTGGGCGTACCGCCGGTGCCGGGCCACGAACGCCTCGCCGGCCAGGACGGCGGCACCGCCCACGGTGCCGGTGAGCAGCGAGAACGCCGCCGCCCGACCCAGTCGGCCGGCGAGGCCGGAGATCACGCCCCGCTCGCTGCGCTCGTTCATGCCAGTCCCTCCACTGTCGAGGTGTCCGAGGCGGACCCGTGCGGCACCGCACCGACACCGAAGAACGCCCGCCGGCGCAACTGCGCCCACCGGCCCGCCGGCCCTCGGTCGCGGCCCCGGACCTGGGTGCCGCTGACCTCCGTGCCGGCGTGCCGGGCCGCCTGCTGCGCGGCCTCCGGCAGCGACCGTACGCCCTCGCCCCGGGTCGGTGTGGCCCGTCGTTCCTGCCCAGCGCCGAGCGCGGAGAGCATCGTCGGCAGGAGCGCTGCAGCGGCCATCGCGTACCCCTCGGCGGAGGGATGGAACCGGTCCCAGGCGAACATCCGGGTCGGCTCGGCGGTGAACCGGGGGCCGAGCAGATCACCGAGGGAGACCGTCCAACCGCCGGCCTCGACCACCGCGACCGTCTGGGCTGCGGCGAGTTGGCGGCTCCACCGGTGCGCCAGCCACCGCAGCGGGGGTTGGATCGGGCGGATCGCGCCCAGGTCGGGGCAGGTGCCGACGACCACCTCGCAGCCGGCGTCGCGCAGCGTGTGCACCGCCTCGACCAGGTAGCGCACCGCCAGCCCACGGGGGGTGCGGTTGGTGATGTCGTTGCCGCCGATGAGGATCACGGCGATGTCGGGCCGGCACTCCAGCGCCGCCTCCACCTGGTGCCGCAGCGCCGAGGAGATGGCACCGACCACCGCGAAGCGGTGCAGTCGCACCGGTCGGTGCAGCCGACGGGACAGGCCGGTGGCGAGCAGTGCGCCAGGTGTCTCCCGGCGACGGTGCACCCCGTAGCCGGCCGCCGAGGAGTCACCGAGCACGACCATGGTGAGCGCGGGACCAGGGAACTTCGCGCCGTACGTCCCGTCGCAGCGTGGCGGCGGTGCCTCGGCCATCGGGATGGTGCGTCGGGCCTGCCGGGCCTGGCCGAGCAGCACGCCGCCGGTCGCCACCGCGGCCGCCGCGGTGGCACCCGTCCCGATGGCCGCCAGGCGGGCGAACCGCCGGGCCTGCCGCCAGTGCTCTCCGCCGGGTACGACGGAATCAGCCACCCCCATACCACGACATTATCGCGCCGGTCCGACACGCCGCTGTCGTCGCGACGCCACTCAGGTGCCTGGAAACCGACGCGACGGGGTATCTGTCCAGGAGAGGCCGGCCGACTTGCGCCGACCCGCCACGCTGATCCGGCGGAGAGGAGCGCGACGATGGGGAAGACACTGAAGCGCAGCGCGGCGTTCACGGCCCTCGCGCGGGCACTGGCGGCTGGGGCCCGTGGTGGGCCGTCGTTGGGCACGCGGTTGGCCGCGCTGCCCCGGATGATCCGGGCCACCACCAAGGGGGAGTACGACGGCGGCCTGCGACTGGCCCTGATGACCGCCGCCACGGCGTACATCGTCTCGCCGATCGACCTGCTGCCGGAGATCCCGCTGGCGATCTTCGGGCTCGCCGACGACGCGGTCATGATCACCTGGCTGGCCGGCAGCGTGCTCGCCGAGACCGATCGCTTCCTGGAGTGGGAAGCCCGCCGCAGCTCGGTCATCCCCGGGGGGCTGGTGCCCTGACGGCACGTACGCTGGACGCGAGGAAACGTCTGCCCGGCCGCGGTCGCCGGCGCCGCAACGAAGGGCACACCGTGCAGTACTACGACAACGTCGTCGACATGATCGGCAACACCCCGCTGGTACGTCTGCGTAACGTCACCGAGGGCATCCAGGCCACCGTGCTGGCCAAGGTGGAGTACGTCAACCCGGGCGGCTCGGTGAAGGACCGGATCGCGCTGCGGATGGTGGAGGACGCCGAGGCCGCCGGCCTGCTCAAGCCCGGCGGCACCATCGTCGAGCCGACCAGCGGCAACACCGGCGTCGGGCTGGCCCTGGTGGCCCAGCTCAAGGGCTACAAGTGCGTCTTCGTCTGCCCCGACAAGGTCAGCCAGGACAAGCAGGACGTGCTCCGGGCATACGGCGCCGAGGTGGTGGTCTGCCCGACCGCTGTCGCTCCGGAGGACCCGCGCTCGTACTACAACGTCTCCGACCGGCTGACCCGGGAGATCCCCGGCGCCTGGAAGCCCAACCAGTACAGCAACCCGGCCAACCCGCGCTCGCACTACGAGACCACCGGCCCGGAGCTGTGGAAGCAGACCGAGGGCGGGCTCACCCACTTCGTGACCGGCGTGGGCACCGGCGGCACGATCTCCGGCATCGGGCGCTACCTCAAGGAGGCCTCCGAGGGTCGGGTGCGCATCATCGGAGCCGACCCGGAAGGTTCGGTCTACTCCGGGGGCACCGGCCGTCCGTACCTGGTGGAGGGCGTCGGCGAGGACTTCTGGCCGGAGACGTACGACCAGGGTGTCGCCGACGAGATCGTCGAGGTGTCCGACAAGGCGTCCTTCGAGATGACCCGGCGGTTGGCCCGCGAGGAAGGGCTGCTGGTCGGTGGCTCTTGCGGGATGGCTGTGGTCGCCGCGCTGGAGGTCGCCCGCAAGGCCGGCCCGGACGACGTGGTGGTGGTGCTGCTGCCGGACGGCGGCCGGGGCTACCTCTCGAAGATCTTCAACGACTCGTGGATGGCCCGGTACGGCTTCCTCGACAACTCCGGCGCCGAGCCGACAGTGGCCGACGCGCTGGCCAGCAAGCCGGGCGCGCTGCCCGAGCTGGTGCACGTGCACCCGACCGAGACGGTCCGTGACGCGATCGACTACATGCGGGAGTACGGCGTCTCGCAGCTGCCGGTGCTCAAGGCCGAGCCGCCGGTGGTGACCGGTGAGGTCGCCGGCTCGATCGCCGAGCGGGACCTGCTCGACGCGCTCTTCACCGGCCAGGCCCACCTGCACGACACCATCGAGCGGCACATGGGCGACCCGCTGCCGATGATCGGTGGCGGTCAGCCGGTCAGCGAGGCCGTCGGCCTGCTGGAGAAGTCCGACGCCGCGCTGGTCCTGGTGGACGGCAAGCCCAAGGGCGTCCTCACCCGCCAGGACCTCCTGGCCCACCTCGGCGCCCACTGAGTCCCGTCCCGGTGCCCCGCCTGCGGGCGGGGCGCCGGGCCACCCTGTCGCGCCCTTTGCTCTGCATACGCATACGCACCACCCACGGCCACGGCCACGGTCACCGCTGGTGCGTGTTGGTAAGCAGAGCAAAGGCGCCGGCGAGGACTGCTCAGAGAGGGCGGGCGTAGCGCAGTTGGAGTGTGGGGGCAAGGCCGATCTGCTCCTCACGCTCCGCTCCGGTCGGGGTCCAGCCGCCGCGCTCGTAGAAGGCGCGGGCGTGGGAGTTGTCCCGGAGCACCCAGAGCACCGCCCGCTGCCATCCTCGCGCCCGCATGGCGTCCAGCGCGTCCACCATCAGCGCGCGGCCGACGCCCCGGCCCTGCTCGCCCGGGTCGAGATGGATCGCGTTGAGCAGCCCGGTGGCCGGGTCGTCCTCGTCGTCCGGGCCCAGGTAGCTGAACCCGGCCAGCGTCCCGGCCCGTTCGGCCACGAACATCCGGTGGGTGTCCCGCTCCCATTGCCACCGCTCGACCCAGTAGCGCCCCATCGCCTCCGGCGTCGGGTCGGCCAGCGCCTCGGCCGGCAGGAACGAGGAGTACGTGGCGACCCGGGAGCGTTGGTGCAGGGCGCCCACCGCCATCAGGTCGTCACCGGTTGCTGGGCGGAGCGTGACGGTCATCCGGCCGAGGCTACCCGGCGGGGTGGGAGCTGCACCACGGTCAGGTCCTCGGCGATGATCAGGTCACCGTCGAAGTGCGCGCGTGCCTCGTCGTGGAACCGGCGCGGGTCGGAGTAGCGCTGGGAGAAGTGGGTGAGCACGAGCCGGCGTACACCGGACTCGGTCGCCACCCGGGCGGCCTGCGCCGCGGTCAGGTGGCCGACCTCGGCGGCGAGCGCGGCCTCCGACTCCAGGAACGTCGACTCGATGACCAGCAGGTCGGCGTGCTCGGCGAGGGCGTACACCCCGTCGCAGAGGCCGGTGTCCATCACGAACGCGAACCGCTGCCCCGGCCGGGGCTCGCTCACCTCGTCGCGAGTGACGCGACGTCCGTCGAGGTCCAGGTGCCCGACGCGGATCAGCTCGCCGACAGCCGGCCCGGCGATGCCGTACGCGCTCAGCTTCTCCGGCAGCATCCGGTGGCCGTCCGGCTCGACCAGCCGGTAGCCGTACGTCTCGATGGGGTGCCGCAGTCGGCGTGCCTCCAACGTGCCGCAGCTCAGCGCGATCCGTTGGCCGTCCGTCTCGATCGGAGTGACCTGGAGTTCGGCGGTCTCGTAGAAGGAGGTCGCGTGCCGGAGCCGGGCGAAGTATTCGGCCCCGCCGGCCGGGAAGTGCACGGCGACCGGGTGTGGCACCCGGTCCAGGGAGAGTCGCTGGATGGTGCCGGGCAGGCCGAGGCAGTGGTCGCCGTGGAAGTGGGTGACGCAGATCCGGGTGAGGTCGGTGGCGGTGACACTGGTGTGCAGGAGCTGACGCTGGCTGCCCTCACCCGGGTCGAAGAGGATCACCTCGTCGTCCCAGCGCAACACGTACCCGTTGTGGTTGCGCTGACGGGTCGGCGCCTGGCTGGCCGTCCCGAGCACCACCAGCTCGCGCATGGACATCGCCGGTCCTCCGGATATCTCGCCGGTCCTCCGGATATGGAGCGACCCCCGGGGCGCTCCGCGCTGTTGCGCGGGCCGGCTGGACTTGGCCGGCACCCCGGGGGTCGGGTGGCTGTCGTGGATTCGCCGCACCGCTGCCACACGGTCTCGACGATGGTGCTGTTGCCCACCTTGCGGCGGGCCGATCACTGTCGAGGACAGCGGCTAGCTGACAGCCACCTCACGAGTCCGATTGCTATACAAGTCTGGACCACCTCCCTTCACGTGTACGGCCACGTTATCGAGTTCCCGGCGGGCTCGGCAACGGATTTCGATCACACGGTCAGATGGGAATGCCCGGCCGCCTCATCGGCGGCCGGGCATCACGCTGGTGCAGGTGGCGGTGGTCAGCCGGCGACTCGGGCCACGCCGACCGGGCAGCTCAGCCCGTTCGGGCCGTGGTTGCAGTAACCGTTCGGGTTCTTGGTCGGCGCCAGATACTGCTGGTGGTAGTCCTCGGCGAAGTAGTAGCTGCCGAGCGGGGCGATCTCCGTGGTGATCTCACCCTTGCCGGCGCGCGTCACGATCGGCTGGAACGCGTCCCGGGACGACTCCGCGATGGCTCGCTGCTCGTCGGTGGTCGTGTAGATCGCCGACCGGTACTGGGTGCCCACGTCGTTGCCCTGGCGCATGCCCTGGGTCGGGTCGTGGTTCTCCCAGAAGACCTTCAGCAGGTCCTCATAAGTGATCTTGCTGGGGTCGTACACCACCTGGACGACCTCGGCGTGCCCGGTCCGGCCGGAACACGTCTCCTCGTACGTCGGGTTCTTGGTGACGCCACCCGCGTAGCCGGCGGAGGTGGTGTAGACACCGGGCAGCGTCCAGAACAGCCGCTCGGCGCCCCAGAAACAGCCCATGCCGAAGACCGCGACCTGCAGGCCCTCCGGGAACGGGCCCTTCAGCGGGGTGCCCAGCACCTCGTGGCGGTCGGCGACCGGCATGGCGATCGGACGGCCCGGCAGGGCCTGGTCGGGCGAAACCATCTCGGCGTTCATACGGCGCAAAAACACGTGGGGATCTCCTCTCGTACCTCTCCCAGCGTGTAACACCGGTGGGTCCACCTTCCTTACCCGCGCCGGTGTGAGTCAGGCCCCGCCCGGGAGTGCGGCGGCGACCCGGTCCGCGTGCGTCCGAGCGTCGGCGTCGTCCTCGTAGCGGGTACGCGGCCAGAAGAAGCCCCGCAGTCCGTCGCCCTTGGTCCGTGGAACCACGTGGGTGTGCAGGTGCGGGACGGACTGGGACACCTTGTTGTTCATCGCCACGAACGTCCCACCGGCCCCCAGACCGGTCTCCACTGCCACCGCCAGGCGCTGGACCAGCGCGAAGTAGCCGGGCAGCAGGTCGGACGGCAACTCGGCCAGGGTCACCAGGTGAACCCGGGGGACCACCAGCACATGCCCCTTGAACACCGGCCGAGTATCCAGGAACGCCACCCCGTCCGGGGTGTCGGCGACCTTGAAGGCCGGCACCTCACCCGCCACGATCCCGCAGAACACGCACCCGCTCATCCGCCCAGGCTAGGCGGCGGCCGGCGACGCGCGGGCCCCCCACGCCCGCACCGCCTGTGGTACTCATCTATCGAAATAAATCAGCGCAGGTGTGACCTGCGCTCCGAAAGGACGAACCTTGCAGATCAGAAGAGGCGCCACCGTGGCCCTGGCGGCACTGACCGCCGGGCTGCTCACCGGCGCGTTCCCGGGCCCCGCCGTGGCGGCTGCCACGCCGACCGCCACCCCGCTGCCGCTGACCCAGGTGGCCGACGTGGTGTCCGCCGGCGACCGGGTCTTCCTCAGCGGTGGCCGCTCCTCCACCGACGTCGTGGTGGCCAGCGCGACCGGCGCTCTCGTCGGCACCCTGGCCGACCTGCCCGGCCCCACCGACCTGCTGCTCAGCGCCGACCGGCAGACCCTCTACGTGGCGCTGCCCAGCGCCAACGCCATCGCCGCCTTCGACACCGGCTCCCTGATCGAGTCGGCCCGCTACGACACCGGCGTGGGCGAGTGTCCGTCGTCACTGGCGTTGACCGGCCGGTACCTGTGGTTCGGCTACGGCTGCGACCAGTGGGGTGGCAACATCGGCCGGATCGACCTGGGACGCCAGCCGGCCCGGGTGACCACGGGGATGGCCACCACCCAGGACTTCTACGGCGCTCCGCTGCTGGCCGCTGCCAGCCAGAACCGTTCGGTGCTGCTGGCCGGGCAGGCGGGGTTGAGCCCGGCGTCGGTCTACGCGTACGCGATCGGAGCGGGGGGAGCACTGACCCTGCTACGGGCGAACGACTGGACGGCGATCGGCAGCAACCTGCAGGACATCGCCCTCGACCCGACCGGTACCACCCTCTACACCGCCTCCGGTGCCCCGTACGAGGTGCAGGCGTTCCCGTTCGCCGACATCAGCATCCCCTCGGCGACCTACCAGACCGGTGCGTACCCGAATGCCGTCGAGGTGTCCCGCGACGGCAGCCGGATCGCCGCCGGAGCGGACGCCAGCTACGCGCCGGACGTGTTCCTCTTCCGGTCGGACGGCACCGCGTTGGCCCAGTTCGAGCTGGGCGACGAACTCAGCCCGGGCGCGTTGGCCTGGGCGCCCAACGGAGCCCGGGTCTATGCGGTCTCCTACGACTGGACCGGGGCCAACCCGGCCACCCTGCACGTCCTGCCCGTCCCGGCCACCTGACCGGGCCCCGGAAGCACGGGGGCCGGGCCGGTTGGTCCGGCCCCCGCCTGGGAGCGCGGGTTCCGTTCCAGTCCTCGGGACGGGGGATTAGCCTCACGAGCATGAACCACGGCTTCGAGACGCTCGCCATCCATGCCGGCCAGGACCCTGAGGCCCGTACCGGCGCGGTGATCCCACCGATCTACCAGACCAGCACGTACGCGCAGGACGCCGTCGGCGCGCCCCGGCTCGGCTACGAGTACAGCCGCTCGGGCAACCCGACCCGCGACGCGCTCCAGGAGTGCCTGGCAGCGCTGGAGGGCGGGCCGGTCGGCCTCGCCTTCGCCAGCGGCCTGGCGGCGGAGGACACCCTGCTGCGCGCCGTGTGCCAGCCGGGCGACCACGTGGTGATCCCGGACGACGCGTACGGCGGCACGTACCGGCTCTTCGCCCGGGTCGCCCAGCGCTGGGGCCTGGAGTTCACCCCGGCCAAGGTCTCCGACCCGGACGCGATCCGGGCGGCGGTGCAGCCCGGCCGCACGAAGATCGTCTGGCTGGAGACGCCGACCAACCCGCTGCTCGGCATCGCCGACATCGCCGCCCTGGCCGGTGTCGCGCACGACGCGGGCGCGCTGCTGGTGGTCGACAACACCTTCGCCTCGCCGTACCTCCAGCAGCCGATCGCGCACGGCGCGGACGTGGTGGTGCACTCCACCACCAAGTACATCGGCGGGCACTCCGACGTCGTCGGTGGCGCGCTCGTCGTCGCCGACGCCGCACTCGGCGAGGAGCTGCGCTACCACCAGAACGCGATGGGCGCGATCAACGGCCCGTTCGACGCCTGGCTCACGCTGCGCGGCATCAAGACCCTCGGGGTACGGATGGACCGGCACTGCGACAACGCCGAGCGGCTCGCCGCGTACCTCGACGGGCACGCCAAGGTGGCCCAGGTGATCTACCCGGGGCTGCCCTCGCACCCCGGTCACGAGGTGGCCGCGAAGCAGATGCGCCGGTTCGGCGGCATGATCTCGTTCCGCGCCGCCGGCGGTGAGGACCACGCCGTCGAGATCTGCAACCGCACCAAGCTCTTCGTGCTCGCCGAGTCGCTGGGCGGCGTGGAGTCCCTGATCGAGCACCCGGGTCGGATGACACACGCAAGTGCTGCCGGCTCGCCGCTTGAAGTTCCCGGCGATCTCGTGCGACTGTCTGTCGGCATCGAGACGGTCGACGACCTGCTCGCCGATCTGGAGCAGGCGCTGGGCTGACCGCTGGGGAGGATGGCCGTGCAGGACATCAAGGCGACCTGGGTCGGGACGACCGCCAAGCAGATCGCCCGGGGCGTACGCCGGGGTGACGTCTCGGCCACCCAGGTCGTCGCCGACCACCTCGAGTACATCTCCCGAGCCGACCGCGAACTGGCCGCGTTCCGCGCCGTTCGCGGCGGCGAGGCGATCACCGAGGCGGAGAAGGTCGACGAGCAGGAGGACCTGGCCAACCTGCCGCTGGCCGGGGTGCCGGTGGCGGTCAAGGAGAACACTCCGGTCGCCGGCCTGCCCACCTGGAACGGGTCGGCGGCCGCCCGCAGCGACGTTGCCGAGGCCGACCACGAGGTGGTGCGTCGGCTGCGCGGTGCCGGCGCGGTCATCCTCGGCGTGACCCGCATGCCCGAGCTGGGGCTGTGGGCACTCACCGACGACGACAGCGCGGTGACCCGTAACCCGTGGGACAGCACGCGTACTCCCGGGGGGTCCTCCGGTGGCGCGGCCGCCGCGGTGGCGGCCGGGCTGGTGCCGATCGCGCACGGCAACGACGGCCTCGGTTCGATCCGGATCCCCGCGGCCTGTTGCGGCCTGGTCGGGCTCAAGCCCGGTCGCGGCGTGGTTCCCTGCCAGCTCGGCGCGGACGACTGGTTCGGTCTCACCGAGCACGGCATGCTGACCAGCACCGTCGCCGACGCGGCGGTCGGCTTCTCGGTGCTCGCCGGTCGGCGTCCCGAGAAGCTGGTCCCGCCGCAGCGGCTGCGGGTGGGCGTCTCGCTGCGATCGCCGGTGCGCGGTGTCGCACCCGACGCGCCGAACCGGGACGCGGTCGCCGCCGCCGGCCGGCTTCTCGCCGCCGCCGGGCACGACACGGTCCCCGCCGACCCGGTCTACCCCACCGCGCTCGGCCTGCAGGGCATCGCCACCTGGTTCGCCGCCGCCGCTACCGACGTCCGGGCCTCCGGGCTGGACCGGCGTGGCCTGCAACGGCGTACCCGGAGGCACGTCGCGCTGGGTGAGTGGGCGCAGCGCCGCGGCTACGTGCGGGAGGCCGACCGTGCCGCGTGGCGGCAACGGTCGGTCGACTTCTTCACCGACCACTCGGTCGACCTGCTGCTCACCCCGGCGCTGGCCACCGCGCCGCCCGAGGCGGCCCGCTGGTCGGAGAGGTCCTGGCGGGCGAACATGACAGCCAACATCCGGTACGCCCCGTACGCCGCTCCGTGGAACATCGCCGGCCTGCCGGCGGTCGTGGTGCCGGTGGGTCGACGCCCGGACGGCCTGCCGGTCGCCGTGCAACTGGTCGGTCCGCCCGGCTCGGAGCTGCTGCTGCTCGGTGTGGCCGGTCAGTTCGAGATGGCCGCCCCGTGGGCGCGCCACGCCCCGGGCTATCCCCGCGTCGGAACGGGGTCGCCGGCCACCGCATGATCGTCTACGGTGTGCGCGCATCAACGCGCGGACCGGGGGCTTTCATGCACTGCCAGACCTGTGGGGGCGCCACGTCCCCCGAGCACAACGAATGCCAGCGGTGCTACACGCCGCTGGGCCAGCCCGCCGTCGCTCCCGGGCTGCCGACCTACCGGGTGCGCGGGCTCGGTCTGGCCGTCCGCATCGCGGTCGGCGCGACCACCGTGCTGTACCTGGCGGTGGCGCTCTCCCCGCTGGTGGGGATGGCCCTGGCTCGGCAGGCCCGGGTCGACAACGAGCATGAGCTGCTGCTCGCCGCGTTGATCGTGCAGGTGGTGCTGTCGCTGCCCATGGTGGCCGCGTACCTCACCGCCGCCGTGCTTGTGATCATCTGGACGTGGCGGGCGCGGAAGAACATCGAGGCATTCCCAGGTGCGCTGCCGACGCTCGGTGCAGGGTGGGCGATCGCCGGTTGGCTGGTGCCCTTCGCGAACCTCGTGATGCCGGTCCGGGTGATCGCCAACGTGGCGCGGGACAGCCTCTGGCGGCGCTTCACCCCGACCCTGGTGACCGTCTGGTGGAGTGCCTGGCTGGTCTTCAGCATCGGCGAGCGGGTGGTCAGCCGCCTCGACAGCCGGGCGTACGACAAGCTGCCGGAGACACCATCCACCAACGGCGACTACCAGGCGTACGGCGACTACTACCGCGACTCGCTCCTGCGCAACGCCGTGCCCGCGGTGGCCTGCGTGATCGCCGCGGTGGCGCTGTACCTGCTGATCCAGCGGATCTCCGCAGCCCAGGAGGCCCGCGTCGCCCGCGCGGCGCCGGCGTGGCCGAACGCCCCGGTCTGGCCGAACGCCCCGGTCTGGCCGGCCGGGTCGGTCCCGGCTGGTTTGGCCCCGGGGCCGGGCCCGGTCGGTGCGCCGCAAAGGACTCCGGAGGCGGGTGGCACGATCGGGGCATGACGGAACTGGTCAGTCTCGACGACGTGCGGGCCGCACGGGAGTTGCTCGCCGGCGTCATCCGGACCACTCCGCTGGAGCCCTCCCGTCCGCTCAGCGCGGCGCTGGGCGGGCCGACCTGGCTCAAGTGCGAGAACGTGCAGCGTGCCGGCTCGTACAAGGTGCGGGGCGCGTACGTGCGGATCTCCCGGCTGTCGGCCGAGGAGCGGGAGCGGGGCGTGGTCGCGGCCAGCGCGGGCAACCACGCGCAGGGCGTGGCCCTCGCCGCCGGCCTGGTCGGCACGCACGCCACCGTCTTCATGCCGGTCAACGCGCCGCTGCCGAAGGTGGCCGCCACCAAGGGGTACGGCGCGCAGGTCGAGTTGGCCGGCAACACCGTCGACGAGTCGCTGGTCGCCGCGCACACGTACGCCGAGCGCACCGGCGCGGTGCTGATCCACCCGTTCGACCACGCCGACGTGATCGCCGGTCAGGGGACGGTGGCGCTGGAGATCCTCGAACAGTGCCCGGAAGTGAAGACGATCATCACCGGGGTGGGTGGTGGCGGGCTGATCTCGGGCATGGCGGTGGCCGCGAAGGCGTTGCGACCGGACGTCCGGATCATCGGCGTCCAGGCCGCCGGTGCGGCGGCGTTCCCGCCCTCGCTGGTGGCCGGGGAGCCGGTCCGGCTGCCCACCTTCTCCACCATCGCCGACGGCATCGCAGTCGGTCGGCCGGGGGAGATCACCTTCAACCACGTGCGGAAACTCGTCGACGAGATCGTCACGGTCTCCGAGGAGGACATCTCCCGGGCCCTGCTGATGCTGTTGGAACGCGGTAAGCAGGTCGTCGAGCCGGCCGGGGCGGTCGGCGTCGCCGCGTTGCTGGCGGGCGTGGTCGAGGTGGAGACGCCGGTGGTCGCGGTGCTGTCCGGCGGCAACATCGACCCGTTGCTGATGCTGCGGGTGATCGAGCACGGGTTGGCCGCCGCGGGTCGCTACCTGCGGGTGACAGTGCGCTGCTCGGACCGGCCGGGACAACTCGCGTCGCTGCTCAGCCAGATCGCCGAGCACCGGGCCAACGTCGTGGACGTGGAGCACCAGCGGGCCAACCCACACCTCGGCCTCGGCGAGGTGGAGGTGGCGCTGTCGGTGGAGACCCGGGGCGTGGAGCACTCGGACACGCTGATCAGCGCCCTGCGGGCCAGCGGCTACCAGGTGGTTTTCGCCGCCGAGGCGTGACACCGGTGGGTGCCACGCCTCGGAAGCGGTGCTGGGGAGCGGCTCGTGGGGCCGCCGCCGATCAGCCGGAGAACGGCTCGAAGCTGACCACTGTCACCTTGATGTCGGCGCCGCTCGGCGCCGTGTAGGTGCAGGTCTGCCCGGGCCGACCACCCAGGATGGCCTTGCCGAGCGCCGACTCGGGGCTGTAGACGGTCAGGTCGGTGGTGGCCGCGATCTCCCGCGAACCGAGCAGGAAGGTCTCGGTGTCGTCGGCGTCGTCATCGAAGTAGATCGTCACGACCATGCCGGGCGAGACCGCGTCCGCCGTCGGCGCCTCGCCGACCTTCGCAGTGCGCAGCAGTTCCTGGAGGTAGCGGATGCGACCTTCGGCCTTGCCCTGCTCCTCGCGGGCGGCGTGGTAGCCGCCGTTCTCCCGCAGGTCGCCCTCCTCGCGCCGAGCGTTGATCTCGGCTGCGATGGCCGGGCGGTTGGCGATGTGCTCGTCGAGCTCGGCCTGGAGGCGGTCGTGCGCGTCCTGCGACAGCCAGGTGGCGGGCGCCTCGTTGCCAGTGGACACAGGCGTTCTCCTCAGTTGTGCGTGGCTGGCTGACAGGTGAACTACCAAGTTACCAGTGCAGTACGACACAGGGTGTCGGCCATCACCGCCGGTGCCCGGATCCGACACCGCGCGTAGGTGCTTTCCGGCCCTCGTGGCCGGGGCTGTTATGGCAGGTCAGGACACCGGTCGGCAGCGCATGACCTCGCCGATGAACGGCCGTGCGGTGGTGGCCAGGCGGTGCCGGGTCGTCACGTGCCGGCTGCCGGGCTCGGCGGTCACCGTGACCTGTTCGCGAGCCACCTCGGCGCCCGCGCGGTCCCGGGCACGCAGCAGGCAGACCGCCGATCCGCCCGACGGCACTGTCACCCGAAAGTCGACCAGCACCTGATTGTCCGTGATGTCGGTGTAGGTGATCACCTGGGCGTCATAGACCGGGTCACCGTACTGGCGGTAGAGCCGGACGGAGATCACGGTCAGCGTGGCCACGAGCGCCAGCAGCACCACCGCCGCCAGCAACGTGCGTCGCCGCCGTCCGCCCGGTGCGCGGCGGCGGCCGTAGCGCCCGGCCGGGAAAACCGGAGCACCTCGTGAAATTGTGGCGTGCGTCTCGGTCACCGGCGGGTATCTCCTGGCGTTGTTGTCGGCGGCATCAGCAAGAATGACAGAGTCCCATCCTCCCACCCGGTCCAGCGGCAGGAATGGCAGGTCATGCCCGCGCTGCTGACCGACGACTGGGGTGCGGTGAGGAAAGATCCCGGCAGGTCAGCCGGTCGAGCCCGGTCGGGTCCACCGTCCGGCACAGACGAGGAGCGCCGACGTTGGCAGAGCAACTGCGTCTCATGGCCGTGCACGCGCACCCGGACGACGAGTCGAGCAAGGGCGCAGCGACGATGGCGAAGTACGTCGCGGAGGGGGTGGACGTCCTGGTCGTGACGTGCACGGGCGGCGAGCGCGGGAGTGTGCTCAACCCCAAGCTCGACCGGCCGGACGTGTGGGCCAACATCGCCGAGATCCGGCGTGCCGAGATGGACGCCGCACGGGCGATCCTCGGCGTCGACCAGGCGTGGCTCGGCTTCGTCGACTCCGGCCTGCCCGAGGGTGACCCGCTGCCGCCGCTGCCCGAGGGTTGTTTCGCCCTGCAGGACGTCGAGGTGGCCGCCGGGCCGCTGGTGCGGCTGATGCGCGAGTTCCGTCCGCACGTCGTCACCACGTACGACGAAGAGGGCGGCTACCCGCACCCGGACCACATCATGTGCCACAAGGTGAGCATGGCCGCGTTCGAGGCCGCCGGTGACCCGGAGCGCTACCCGGAGCTGGGCGCGCCCTGGCAGCCGTTGAAGCTCTACTACGACATCGGCTTCTCCAAGGGCAAGATCATGGCCCTGCACGAGGGCATGCTGGCCGCCGGTCTGGAGTCGCCCTACGAGGAGTGGCTCAAGCGGTGGGAGGACCGGCCCGACAAGGGCCCTCGGATCACCACGCGGGTGGAGTGCGCTGACTACTTCACGGTTCGCGCCGACGCGCTGCGCGCCCACGCCACCCAGGTCGACCCGGACGGCTTCTGGTTCCAGGTTCCGATGGAGCTGCAGCAGCGCGCCTGGCCGACCGAGGACTACGAGCTGGCACGCTCGATGGTCGACAGCCCGCTGCCCGAGTCGGATCTCTTCGCCGGCGTACGGGAGACGGCCCACGCACGCTGATTTCCGTCGGGTCTACCCTGGTTACCAACCGCACATCGGAGGAACGCCATGCTGACCGCTGCCCAGGTGCTCGCGGAGAACAACTTCGGGGACACCCGCACGGGTGGTCTGGCCGGGCCGATGGGCCTGTTCCTCATCCTGCTGCTGGCCACCGCGACCATCCTGCTGATCCGCAACATGAACGCTCGGCTGCGCCGCCTGCCCGACCGGTTTCCGCAGCAGGCGGGGCCGACCGACCCGACCAGGGCCGATGCGGCAGTCGTCGATCCGACAGACGGGACCGGGGGGCGTGATTCATCCACGCCCGCTCCCAATGGGCACCAGCAGCAGCGGAACGGGTAGTCCGCGCATGAATCACGCCGAACCGGTTGGTCGCCCCCTGTTGCGGCCACCCGGTTTGGCTTAGCCTTCCGCCGGGGGGACCAAAAGTCCCCGAGCCGTGTGCGGGAGGGGGCGCCGATGACCAGCACAGCAGCGGCCGCCCACCGTAACCTCGGTCGGTCGGCTGACGGGGGAGGTCGATGACCTCCGGTCCAGCCGGTGGCTCGTTCGACCGGCTCGGGGTGCGGGGCACACCGGTCCGGTTGCTCGTGCTCACCGCCGCCGTCGCGCTGACCGCCGTGGCCGCCGCCGCAGTCGGGCTGACCCTGCCGGTCAGGCTGCCGGTCGACGACCCCCTCGGCGGTCCGGCCCGCTTCGGCATCGCCGTCGCCGTCCTCGCTCTCGCCCAGCTCGCCCGACTGCGGTTCCGTTCGTCCGCGGGCATGGTCAGCATCACCTGGGGCGAGGCCGCGCTGATCGTCTGCCTCTACCTGGCTCCCGCCGGCTGGCTCCCATCCGCCACGCTGCTCGGCACCGGGCTGGCCTGGACGATGCTCTCGCTGCACAACGACCGCCGCCCGGTCCTCGAGCTCGTCCGGATCGCCGCGTCGCTGGCCGCCGCGTCGGCACTGGCCGTCTCCGTGACCACCGCACTCGGGCGACCGCTGCTCGCCCCGCCCACCCCGAAGCTCGCGCTGGCCCTGATCGCCGGGTCGGTGACCTATCTCCTGGTGACCGCCTGGCTGGGCGGGGTGACGCTGGGCCTGCGGCACGGCCTGCCGATCGGGCCGCCGCTGCTCGCCGCGCTGCGCGGCAAGCTGTTGATGTTCGTCGGCAACGTGGCGGTCGGCCTCGTCGTGGTCGCCCTCCTGGAACTCGACCCGCGCTGGTTGCTGTTGCTGCCGCCGCTGCTCTGGCTGCTGCAACAGACCTACGGTTACCGGCTGCGCTCCGATCAGGAGCGCCGCACCTGGAGAGCGTTCGCCGAGGCCACCGCGGCCCTCAACCAGCTCGACGAGCGCGGCGTGGCCACCGCGGCGGTCACCGGAGGGCTGACGCTGTTCAACGCCGAGCTGGTGGACGTCGACGTGGCGCGGGCCGACGGCCGGTGGCACCGGTACCGGGGCGACGCCGGCGGTCAACTGGTCGACCGCGAGACGGACCCACCGGACCAGTCGGAGCCCGACGAGCACGAGCTGAGCCGGGCACTGTCGGTCGGCGCCGCACCAGTCGGTCGGCTGCGGGTGCGGTTCCCCCGCTCGGCCCCGCCCACCGCGCGGGAGCGCGACGCGGTGGCCGCGTTCGGCGACGCGCTCGCCGCCGCGCTGCACGACGCCGCGACCCACCGCGAGCTGCGGCTGGTGACCGCCCGTTCGTCGTACGAGGCGGTGCACGACCCGCTCACCGGGCTGGCCAACCGGGCGGCGATGCTCGGCAAGGGCGACCAGTCGCTGCGGCAGCTCGCGCACGATCACCCGGTGGCGCTGCTCCTGCTGGACATCAACCAGTTCAAGGAAGTCAACGACACCCTCGGCCACGCCGCGGGCGACCAGTTGCTGCGGCTGACCGCGAACCGGCTCGACGCGCTGGTCCGCCCCGGTGACCTGCTCGGTCGGCTCGGTGGCGACGAGTTCGCCATGCTGCTCACGGCGGTGCCGGTGCTCGGTGACCGGGCCGCGCCGATGGCCCATGCACTGCGCCAGGCCCGCGAGATCGCCGAACGGCTTGCCGCGCCGACCGAGGTGGCCGGCGTACGGATGTCGATCGAGGTTTCCGTCGGGGTGGTGGTGGCCGACGCCGGCACCGCCGACCTGACCGAGCTGCTGCGCCGGGCCGACATCGCGATGTACCAGGCCAAGGAGGGCGGCGGCAACGTCGCCGTGTACGACGGCGCCCGGGACGCGGCCAGCACCGACCAGCTCGCCCTGCTGGCCGAGCTTCGCGAGGCGCTCCTGGTCGACGACCAGCTGGTGTTGGCGTTGCAACCGGCGGTCGACCTGGCCACGGGTGCGCCCACCGGCGTGGAGGCGCTGATCCGCTGGCAGCATCCCCGGCGCGGGTGGCTGAGCCCGGCCGACTTCATCCGGCCGGTGGAAAACAGCGAGCAGCTCGGCACCTTCACCCGGTACGTGCTGGACAAGGCGCTCAGCGTGGCCGCCAGTTGGGCGCGGGAAGGGCTGGACGTCCCGATCTCGGTCAACCTGTCGGCCCGCAGCCTGCTCGACCCCCGGCTGCCGGCGGAGATCGCCGACGCGCTGCGCCGCCACCAGGTGCCGCCGCACCGGCTCGTTCTGGAGATCACCGAGACGGTGGTGATGAGTGAGCTGGAGGTCATCGACGAGGTGCTGGCCACGCTCCGGTCGATGGGCGTGCAGCTCGCGGTCGACGACTTCGGCACCGGCTTCTCGTCGCTGACCTTCCTCACCCGGATCGCCGTGGACGAGTTGAAGGTGGACCGCTCGTTCGTGATCCGGATGACGGACTCGCCGGAGGCGGCGGCGATCGTACGGACGACAGTGGGGCTCGCCCACGAGTTGGGCCTGCGGGTGGTCGCCGAAGGGGTCGAGACCGCCGAGCAGCGGATGGCCCTGGCCGAGCTGGGATGCACCTCCGCGCAGGGCTACCACTTCTTCAAGCCGATGCCGGCCGACAAGATCGGCGCGGTGCTCGGTACGCTGCGCGACTCGGCGGAGTCGAACGTGTTCCGGCTGCGCGCCGACGGTGCCTCCTGACCCTCCCGCACTAGTCGGTCCCGACGCCGACACCGTGGTGGTCCGGCTGAAGAAGGGCTGACGGGTCCCGGCCCGGGCCGGAGGCCCGGGCCGCCGCAACCCGGTCCTGAGGCTCCGGCCGCCGGACCATCCGGGTGGAGCCCGCGCGGTCCGCGCCAGGGCTGGTTATGGTCGTGGGCGTGAACCGACTCGTCGACGCCACCAGCCCGTACCTGCTCCAGCACGCGGACAACCCGGTCGACTGGTGGCCCTGGTCGGACGAGGCGTTCGCCGAGGCGAAACGGCGGGACGTCCCGGTGCTCATCTCGGTCGGCTACGCGGCCTGCCACTGGTGTCACGTCATGGCGCACGAGTCGTTCGAGAACGAGCAGGTCGGCGCCCTGATGAACGACAACTTCGTGTCGATCAAGGTGGATCGTGAGGAGCGCCCGGACGTGGACGCGGTCTACATGACCGCGACGCAGGCGATGACCGGCCAGGGTGGCTGGCCGATGACTGTCTTCGCCACCCCGGACGGCACCCCGTTCTTCTGCGGCACCTACTTCCCGCGGCCCAACTTCGTCCAGTTGCTCCAGTCGGTCACCACCGCCTGGCGGGAGCAGCGCGAGGAGGTCGTGCGCCAGGGCGCCGCGGTGGTCGAGGCGATCGGCGGCGCGCAGGCCGTGGGCGGCCCCACCGCCCCGCTGGACGCGCCGCTGCTCGACTCCGCGGCCGGCCGGCTGGCCAGCGAGTACGACGCCACGAACGGCGGCTTCGGGGGCGCCCCGAAGTTCCCACCGCACATGAACCTGCTCTTCCTGCTGCGCCACCACCAGCGCACCGGCGACCCGCGCAGCCTGGAGATCACCCGGCACACCGCCGAGGCGATGGCCCGTGGCGGCATCTACGACCAGCTCGCCAGCGGCTTCGCCCGATACTCGGTGGACGCGCACTGGACGGTTCCGCACTTCGAGAAGATGCTCTACGACAACGCGTTGCTGCTGCGGCTCTACGCCCAGCTGTGGCGGCTCACCGGTGACCCGCTGGCCCGGCGGGTGGCGCGCGACACCGCCCGTTTCCTCGCCGACGAGCTGCACCGGCCGGGCGAGGGCTTCGCGTCCGCGCTGGACGCCGACACCGAAGGCGTCGAGGGGCTCACCTACGCCTGGACACCCGCGCAGCTCGTCGAGGCGCTGGGTGAGGAGGACGGCCGCTGGGCCACCGACCTCTTCGCCGTCACCGACGAGGGGACCTTCGCCCCTCATTCCGCCTCCGCGCCGCAAGACGGCACTCCGGACGGAAAGAAGGGCGTCGAGCACGGCATGAGCGTGCTCAAGCTCGCCCGGGACGTCGACGACGCCGCACCCGAGGTGCGGGCCCGCTGGCAGCAGGTCGTCGGGCGGCTGCTCAGTGCCCGGGACACCCGGCCGCAGCCGGCCCGCGACGACAAGGTGGTGGCTGCCTGGAACGGCCTGGCGATCACCGCCATCGTCGAGTTCCTCCAGGTGGCCGCGTTGTACGCGTCTCCGCAGGACGAGGACGCCAACCTGATGGACGGCGTGACGATCGTCGCCGACGGCGCAATGCGCGACGCGGCCGAGCACCTGGCCACCGTGCACCTGGTGGACGGCCGGCTGCGCCGGGTCTCCCGGGACGGCAAGGTCGGCGAGCCGGCCGGCGTCCTGGAGGACTACGGCTGCGTTGCCGAGGCCTTCTGCTCGCTGCACCAGCTCACCGGCGAGGGCCGTTGGCTCACGCTGGCCGGCGAGCTGCTCGACACCGCGTTGGCGCACTTCGCCGCGCCCGGTGGTGCCTTCTACGACACCGCCGACGACGCGGAACGGCTGGTGGCCCGGCCCGCTGACCCGACCGACAACGCCACCCCGTCCGGCCGGTCGGCGTTGATCGCCGGGCTGGTCGCGTACTCGGCGCTGACCGGGGAGACGCGCTACCGGGAGGCCGCCGAGGCGGCGCTCGCCACTGTCGCGCCGATCGTCGGTAAGCACCCCCGATTCACCGGCTACGCCGCCATGGTCGGTGAGGCGTTGCTCTCCGGGCCGTACGAGATCGCCGTGGTGACCGACGATCCGGCTGGCGATCCCCTGGTGGCCGCGGCTCGACGGCACGCCCCGCCCGGGGCCGTGGTCGTCGCCGGGCAACCGGACCAGCCCGGCGTGCCGCTGCTCGCCGACCGTCCGCTGGTCGACGGGCGGTCCGCCGCGTACGTCTGCCGGGGGTTCGTCTGCCAGCGGCCGGTGACCTCGGTCGAGGAGCTGGTCGCCGAGCTCAGCTGAGCGCCCCGCCACGCCCTGTAGTGCCCGCGCTCCCGGCGCCGCCCGTCTCCGGACCGGTCCGGCGGCGCGGGTGCCGGCCCTCCGGGTGGGCGTGCCGATGGCCCGGATAGGCTGGCCGCGCTATGGATTCCCGTACCGGTCTGCCTGTTGTCGGCATGGTGGGTGGCGGCCAGTTGGCCCGGATGACCCACCAGGCCGCGATCGCCCTCGGCCAGTCACTGCGTGTGCTCGCGACCGCCCCCGACGACGGTGCGGCGCTGGTCGCCGCCGACGTCCAGTACGGCGACCACACCGACCTGGCCGCCCTGCGCACCTTCGCCAAGGGCTGCGACGTCGTCACCTTCGACCACGAACATGTGCCCTCGGAGCACATCCGCACGCTGGCGGCGGAAGGGGTGACCCTCTACCCGCCGGCGGACGCGCTGCTGCACGCCCAAGACAAGCAGGTCATGCGGGAACGCCTGACCGAGCTGGGTGCCCCCAACCCGCTGTGGCGGCCGGTCGGCGAGCCCGCCGACCTGGTCGACTTCGGTGAGCAGGTCGGCTGGCCGGTAGTGCTCAAGGCGGCGCGCGGCGGCTACGACGGCCGGGGCGTGTGGATGGTCGACGACGCGACCCAGGCCGGCGAGCTGGCAGCAACGCTGCTCGCCGGCGGCACCCGGCTGATCGTCGAGGAGCGGGTGCCGCTGCGTCGGGAGCTGGCCGTGCAGGTCGCCCGGTCGCCGTTCGGCCAGGTGGCCGCGTACCCGGTGGTCGAGACGGTGCAGCGGGACGGCATCAACGTGGAGGTGCTGGCCCCGGCGCCCGGCCTGGACGAGGAGCTGGCGGTCTCCGCCCAGCAGCTCGCCATCGACCTGGCCACCGCGCTCGGCGTGATCGGCCTGCTGGCCGTGGAGCTGTTCGAGGTGCGCGACGAGGCCGGTCGGCCCGCGATCGTGGTCAACGAGCTGGCCATGCGGCCGCACAACTCCGGGCACTGGACCATCGAGGGCTCCCGCACCTCGCAGTTCGAGCAGCACCTGCGGGCGGTGCTGGACTACCCGATGGGCGACACCTCGCTGACCGCGCCGGTGGTGGTGATGGCGAACGTGCTCGGCGGAGAGCCGGGCGGAATGTCGATCGACGAGCGGCTGCACCACCTCTTCGCCGCCGAGCCGGGCGCCAAGGTGCACCTGTACGGCAAGCAGGTGCGACCCGGCCGGAAGGTCGGGCACGTCACGGTGCTCGGCGACGACCTGGATGACGTACGGGCACGCGCGGCGCGGGCCGCGCGCTGGCTGCGTGAGGGGCACGAGTGACCACCTCGGTCGAGAAGGAGACCCCAGTGACCACGGTCGGGCTGATCATGGGCAGCGACTCGGACTGGCCGACCATGCGGGCCGCCGCCGAGGTGCTGGACGACTTCGGCGTGGCGTACGAGGTGCGGGTGATCTCGGCGCACCGGACTCCGGTCGCGATGATCGAGTACGGTCGGGACGCCGCCGACCGGGGCCTGAAGGTGATCATCGCCGGGGCTGGAGGTGCCGCCGCGCTGCCGGGCATGGTCGCCTCGGTGACGCCACTGCCGGTGATCGGTGTGCCGGTGCCGCTGAAGCACCTGGACGGCATGGACTCGCTGCTGTCCATCGTGCAGATGCCGGCCGGGATCCCGGTGGCCACCGTGTCGATCGGCAATGCCCGCAACGCCGGCCTGCTCGCCGTACGGATCCTCGGCGCGAGCGACGACGGCCTGCGCGCCAGGATGACGACCTACCAGGAGGACCTGGAGAAGCTGGTGGCGAGCAAGGAAGCCGCCCTCCAGGCAACCCTCCCGTAGCTCGCGTCAGACCCCAGCCTCGTCGATCATGCAGTTGTGGTGCCGATAAGAAGGCACCTTGGGGGCTTTTGTCACCCACCACAACTCCATGATCGACCCCAGCCGCGAACCCCGGCCCACTCACCGCGCCCACTCACCCACGCCGCAGGGCCCCTCCGATTTATCTCATGCCGCGTAGTGCGGTCTGGAGGCGTTCCTGGGCGCGGCGTCGGCGCTCGTTGCTCGCGCCGAGCACGAGCAGCAGGATGCCGACCGGGATGAGCGCGAGCCACGGGCCGAGGCTGAACAGGGCGTGGATCGCGGTGATCGCGGTCACCGAAGCGCCGACGATCACCGGTGCCTGCTGTTGGGTGGACGAGCCGAAGATCAGCACCGCGACCGCGCCGAGCAACAACAGCATCTGCCGCAGCGTGCTGGACTCGGTGGCCAGCACGATGGCCAGCGTCGGTACGAAGGCGGCGACCAGCGCCGGCCCGTACGCCACCCAGCTGCTCAGGTCCGCTCGGTGGCGCAGCTCCAACACCCCGACGAGCAGGGCCAGGGCGGCGAACGGCAGCGTGTACGCCTCGGGCAGCGCCACGTCGGCGACCCGCATCAGGATCCACCACGCGGTGATCTCGCAGACCACCACGGCCCAGAACAGGATGCGGCGTTCCACCGGCCGACGACCGGGTCGGGTCGCCGCCACCCCGAGGACCGCACCCCAGGCCGCCAGCAGGGCGGCGATGTGTCGGGGCGAGTCGAAGGCGAGGGCCAGGGCGATCAGCGCGGCAGCGTAGCCACTCCATTCGACTGTGGAGGCCTCGCGCTGCGCCTCGGGGCGGCGCAGCCGGGGCAGGGTCGCGGCGAGCACCTGCAGGACCGCTCCGACGGCGAGCACCCCGAACGCGGACCAGACCGCTGCCAGCCCGGCGACCAGGCCGGCGGTGAGCACGAAGAGCTGCGCCATGAGCGAGGCGAAGAGCCAGCCGAGGATGCGTGCCCGCTGGGTGGTGCCGAAGAAAGCACCGACCGCGCCCACCCCGACGGCGCTGCCGAGGGTGAACAGGGTCAACTGCCGGTCGGCCAGGCTGCCGGCGAGCCCGGCGCTGCCACCGGCAAGACCGATGGCGAACACCAGCACCCGGGCCAGCCGCAGTGAGCGGGCCCGCTCGGCCAGCGGCGGCGGTGGGGTCAGCGCGAGACCGAGCATCGCGATGGTGAAGACGGAGAGCGCGGCGACGCTGCTGGCCGGCCAGCCCCGGCCCAGCGCGGTGGGCGCGATCAGCAGGGTGACGGCTGCTCCGGGCAGCACCACCGGGACGGCCCGGGAACGACGCCCACCGCTGAACCCGGTGGCGGCCAGCGCGGCGGTCGCGGTGAGCAGCAGGGCCGTCAGCACGTGGGTCGGGTTGACCACGTCCGGCGGTGGGGTGAGCAGCTCCGGTGGCGGGCCCTGCCAGATCCGGGTCAGTGTGCGGTGCGGCTCGACCAGTGCGGTGACCAGCGCGGGCGTGATCGAGGCGAGTGCCAGGGCGGTCGGAAGGGCCGCCGCGGCCAACGCGCCGGCGGCCGGGTTGAACCGCCACCGCCGTCGCTCCGGGTCGTCCGGCAGTCGACGGAGTGCCCCGTCGAGCCGTACCGCCCAACGCCGGACCGGCTGGGCGGCGCCGGTGGGCGGCACGGTGGCCGCGCGGATCAGCTCGGCCAGCACGCCGAGCAGGGCGGCGGCGGCCGCGTAGACGCCCGCGGGGAGGCCGGTGGGGATGGCGGCGAGGGCGCTGATGCTGGCACCGCCGACCACCGCCGCGCTGACCCAGGGCAGATATTGCGGCACCTCCCGGCGGACCGCGGCCACGGCGGCCAGGCCGAGGCTGGACGCGGCCAGCGCGGCGGTCAGCACCACCTCCGCCGAGTGGTCGAACTCTGCGGCCAGCGCCGCCACCGAGCCGGGGAGGGCCAGCAATGCGGCACCGATCGCCGCACCGCCGATCTGCGCCAGGTGCGGTGGCATCCCCTCGGTCTCGATGTCGGTCACCTGCGGGCCAGCCAGCACACGGGCCAGCGCGGCCACCACCACGCCGATCAGCGCGATGCTGCCCAGGGCCAACGCTGTGGTCCAGGGTCGGACCAGGCCGGCTCCGGCGGCGTGCAACGCGACCACCCCGGCGACGGTGGCCCGGGACAGGGCCGCGCGGGCCTCCTCGGTGGCAACCGCGGCGATGCCGTACACGGTGGCGACCATCCCGCCGATCAGGACCGGCGACCACCAGGCCAGGTCGAACGCGGCCGGCGCGCCGATCGTGGCGAGCACCGCCGCCACGCCGGACACGTCCCACCGCCAGGGCGGCGGGAGCAGGATGCCTGCCGCGACGGCCAACAGCGCCAGCGCGACCGGAGCCTGCCAGGTGGAGCCGCCGACCGGCGCGGCGGGCCAACCGATCAGGTCGCCCTTCCAGATCGGACCGGGTGTGGCGAGCACACCGACGCCACCGCGCACCGCCGACCAGCCGGCGAGTACGCCGATGAGGGCACCGCCGACGGCGAGGCCGAGGATCGGCCCGCGTCGCCACTCCTCCGGCATGGTGCGTGCTGCCACGGCGACCACCAGGACCAGTGCGGCGGCCACCGCCAACTGCCCGCCCGGGGCGAGCACCGCACCGATCCGCACCAGGGTGGCGATCAGGGCGGTGGTGACCGCGGCGGCGGCCAGGTCCGAGCCGTCCAGGGTGAGGTCGGCGCGTCGGCCGGCGTCGATCGACGGGGCCAGGAAGAGCAACACCGCCGCGACCAGCAGCAGCGCGCCGACCCAGGCGTCGGCGACGGTCGCACCGGGTGCGCCGAACGCGGCGGCGGTGACCACCAGGGCGCCCAGCCCGGTGCCGACCGACAGCGGCGCGGGGATGCGGCGCTGGGAGACCTGCACGACGGCGGCGTAGCCGAGGGTCACGCAGACCGCCAGGAAGCTGGCGGCCAGGACCGGGACGGTCACCTCCCGGAGGCTGGCCGGGGTGGGGGTCGGGTCGGTCGGCATGGTGGCGGCCACGAACGCGGCCACGGCCCCGGGTAGCGCGAACGCGGCGCCTCCGGCCGCCCAGGCGGTGACGGTGTCGGAGGCGGCCGAGGCGATCCGGACCCGGGGTGCCAGGGCGACCAGCGTGCCGGCCGCGAACAGGGTGAGCAGGACCGCGGCGGTGAGGGTGGGGCTGGCGAGGCTGGCGCCAGCGCCGAACAGGCCCACCACGGCCGCACCGACGGCGTGTGCCACCGCGGCTCGGTCGGTGCGGGCGGAGAGCCCGATGACGCCGATGCCGATCGAGGTGGCCACCATCGGCCCGGGTGCCGCCGCCCAGCCGAGACCGAACGAGGCGGGAACGGCGAGTGCGGTCAGCGCCGCGCCGGCGACCGCGAACTCGCGGCGGATCTCCGGGGGCAGCGCCAGCACCGCCGCGATGGTGAGCAGGAATGCGGCGCCCGCGAGCTGCCACGTGTTCGGCCCGACCGCGGCGGCCAGCTCGGCCGGGTACCGGCTGAGGTCGGCACCCCAGGCGGGCAGCGACGCCCGGACCGGCGCCACCCCGGCGCGTAGCGCGCCTCCGGCGACCACCACACCGCTGACGGTCAGCGCCACCGCCGAGGCGATCTGTGGGCCACGCCGGGCGGTCTCGGGGACGGCGCGCACTGCCAGCCCGGTCACCGTGATGACCACCGCGATCAGCAGCAACGCCCGGTCGGGCAGCGCCACCGAGGCGATTCGGCTGAGTGCGCCGATCACGGCCAGGGTGACGATGCCGGCCGCGACGTCGGGCAGCGGTGGTCGACGCAGCACCAGCGCGCCGGCCAGCCCGACCGCGGCGGCCAGCAGCAGCACCATCCCGGCGCCGGTCGCGGTCGGCACGGTCTGTGCCCGCAGCAGGGCGGTGACCGCGTACGCCAGGGCGACGGCGACCGCCACCGCGTGCAGCAACCAGGTCAGCTCGCGTAGCCCGGGCACCGGGCGCAGCGGCAGGGTGTCGGCGGAACCCGCGCTGGCGTCGATCAGCTCGCCGGCCTCCTCCGGGTCGCCCTCCGGTCGGCTCTCAGCGCTGCGCTGGCGGGGCGCCGACGGGGTGCCCGGCACCGGCAGGTCCTGCCGGACGGGGCGTTCCAGGGCCACGCCGGAGCGGGCCAGCCAGAGGTCGACGAGGGCGACCAGAGTCAGCACCAGCGCCCAGCCGCCCGGCCCGGTGATCCGGTCGTACGCCAGCAGCGGCAGCACCGGCTGCGCGGCGAGGACGGTGGCGAAACGGGGTGCCCGCAGGCCCGTCAAACGGGCGTAGCCGAATGCGACGGCTGCCGTGACCGCGAAGATCACCCCGCTGAAGACCGTGGCGGAGCCGCCGCCGGTGCCGATCCGGTCCACCGCCCAGAGGGCGTTGCCGGCGAGCGGCACCAGCAGTAGGCCGACCGCGGCGATGGTCTCGGCGGTCGAGGTGAGCCCGCGCCGGGCCAGTGCCGGCGGGGCGAGCAGCATCAGCACGGTGGCCAGGAGCAGGATGCCGAGCCGCGCCACCGCGTCCATCGAGCTGGTCGCCACCGCGGCGAAGACCACCGCGGCCACCCCGAGCAGCAGCGCGCCCAGCCCGAGGGGGATGTTCTGCACCTCGCGCGACGACGCCTCCGGCGGGTGCTCCGGGTCGTCCGCGTCCAGCCACCTCGCCCGGGGCGGGGGCGGCGGCGGGTCCTCCGGGGTGGGCGGGGTGTTCTGCCGGGGCACCCGGGGTGGCGCTCCGTTGGTGGCGGTCGGTGGCCGCCGGCCGGCACGGCGGCGCAGCACCCGACGTGGCCGGGTGGCCTGCTTGAGTCGCTCCTCGCTGGCGTGGGCGAGGATGTCGCGCTGGAAGAGCGCAGCCTGCATCTTGGCGGCGATCTGCCGTTGCTCGCGGGCGATGGCGGCGTCGCGGGCCTTCATCTCCGCGATCGAACGCTCGATGTCCGCCAGGTGCTCGACCCACTGCGGCTGATCAGCCCCACAGTGCGGGCATCGCACGGCCGGCTTGATCTCCCGGCCGCACGAGGAGCATTGAAAGGTCGCCACGACACCCCTCCACCCGCACTGTGGACTTCCACTGTCGCAGCATGCCCAAAGCTGGCGCAGATTTCGACTCTTGTCGGCGGGTCCGGGGCAAACAACGACACCGGCCGGCCACCGAATGCTCGGTGGCCGGCCGGTTGGGGTCGTGCGGTCAGGGGCGGCCCATGCCCCGGTATTCCCAGCCGGCCTGGGTCCACAGTGCCGAATCGAGACAGTTCCGGCCGTCGACCACCATGCGGCCGTTGACCAGCTCGCCAAGGGCGACCGGGTCGGCGTTGCGGAAGTCGGCCCACTCGGTGAGGACGCAGACCAGGTCGGCGCCGGCGACCGCCTCGTTGATGCCGGCCTCGTAGGTCAGCTCGGGGACCGCGCGGCGGGCGTTCTCGGTGCCCTGCGGGTCGTACACGTGCACTTCCGCGCCGGCCTTGTGCAGCAGCGCCGCGACGGCGAGCGCCGGGGCGTCCCGGACGTCGTCGGTGTTGGGCTTGAACGTGGCACCGAGCACGGCGATCCGGGTGCCGGAGAAGTCCGGGCCGGCCGGCCCGGAGCGGCGGCCGAGCAGATCGGCGGCGAGGTTGAGCACGCGGGTACGGCGGCGGAGGTTGATCAGGTCGACCTCGTGCAGGAAACGTAGCGCCTCGCCGGCGCCCAACTCCTGGGCCCGGGCCTGGAAGGCGCGGATGTCCTTGGGCAGGCAGGCGCCACCGAAGCCGAGGCCGGCCTGGAGGAACCGGTTGCCGATCCGCGGGTCGTACCCGATCGCGCGGGCCAGTTGGGTGACGTCGCCACCGGACGCCTCGCAGACCTCGGCCATCGCGTTGATGAAGGAGATCTTGGTGGCCAGGAAGGCGTTCGCGGCGACCTTGACCAGCTCGGCGGTGGCGAAGTCGGTGACCACCAGGGGCACCTCGCGGTCCTCCGTGGCGGCCAGGTCGAACACGCCCTTGTGCGCGGCGTAGAGCATGCCGTTGGCCCACTCGCTCTTCACGCCGACGACGATGCGGTTGGGGCGCAGGACGTCGTCGACGGCGAAGCCCTCCTGGAGGAACTCGGGGCTCCACGCCACCTCGACGTCAAGGTCGCCGGGGGTGTGCTTGCCGACGAGCTGCTCCACCCAGTCCGCGGTGCCGACCGGCACTGTGGACTTGCCGACGATCAGTGCCTTGCGGGTCAGGTGCTGCGCGAGGCTGGTGACCGACGCCTCGACGTACGACAGGTCGGCGCCCATCCCGTCGGCCCGCTGGGGGGTGCCCACGCAGATGAAGTGCACGTCACCGAACTCGGCGGTCTCGGCGATGTCGGTGCTGAACCGGAGGCGTCCGGCGGCGAGGTTGCGCCGCAGCAGCTCGTCCAGGCCGGGTTCGTGGATGGGCACCTGGCCGGCGTTCAACATCGCGATCTTGTCCGCGTCGACGTCGAAACCGAGCACGTCGTAGCCCAGCTCGGCGTAGCAGATGGCGTACGTCGCACCGAGGTAGCCAGTCCCCAGGAACGTCACCCGCGGCCGAGGAGCGCCCGAGGGCGGTGTCACCGCGGCGATGGCGGGGGTCGGCTGGATGGTGGGATAGGGGATCGTCACGCCTGTATCTCCGCTCGCACTGGCGGCGCGTCGTCGCGTCGCATTCTGCCGGGGCGCCTAAGCGGGGCACCGAAGGGGTGGCTCACTGTCTGTCCTCCATCATCGCCCAGCGGCGTGGGTGCACCCGCATGGCCCATGCCTACGCGCCGGTAACATCACCTGAACTGCAGTCGCTAGTCTTCAGTCTGCGCGGTCGGCGGTCAGGAGTCGTCACAGACTGCGCATGATAGCGGTGAAGGGGAGGGGCCGACATGGCCGCAGGCGAGTCGTTCGACGTCTACCGGTTGCCCGAGGAGCACGTGGCGATCCGGGACGCGGTCCGGGAGGTCTGCACGGCGAAGGTGGCGCCGCACGCCGCCGAGGCCGACGAGACCGGAGAGTTCCCCAAGGCGTCCTACGACGCGCTGAGGGGGTCCGACTTCCACGCACCGCACATTCCCGAGGAGTACGGCGGCGCGGGCGCTGACGCGCTGGCCACCGCCATCGTGATCGAGGAGGTCGCCCGGGCGTGCGCGTCCTCCTCGCTGATCCCGGCGGTGAACAAACTTGGCACGATGCCGCTGTTGTTGTCCGGTTCCGAGGAGCTCAAGCGCCGCTACCTGACGCCGGTGGCGGCGGGTGAGGTCATGTTCTCGTACTGCCTCTCCGAGCCGGAGGCGGGCAGCGACGCGGTGTCGATGACCACCCGGGCGGTGCGTGACGGGGATCACTGGGTGCTCAACGGGGTGAAGCGCTGGATCACGAACGCCGGCGTGTCGGAGTTCTACACCGTCTTCGCCGTCACCGACCCGTCCGCGCGGTCCCGGGGCATCTCGGCCTTCGTGGTCGAGAAGTCCGATGCCGGGGTGAGCTTCGGCGCGCCGGAGAAGAAGCTCGGCATCAAGGGCTCGCCGACCCGCGAGGTCTACCTCGACAACGTGCGGATCCCCGCCGACCGGATGATCGGCGCGGAGGGCACCGGCTTCGCGACCGCGATGAAGACCCTGGACCACACCCGGGTCACCATCGCCGCGCAGGCCGTCGGGATCGCGCAGGGCGCGCTCGACTACGCCAAGGGGTACGTGGCTGAGCGCCGGCAGTTCGGCAAGGCCGTCGCCGAGTTCCAGGGCATCCAGTTCATGCTCGCCGACATGGGCATGAAGCTGGAGGCTGCCCGGCAGCTCACGTACGCGGCGGCCGGCAAGTCGGAGCGTGGCGACGCGGATCTGACCTACTTTGGCGCGGCAGCCAAGTGCTTCGCCTCGGACGCCGCCATGGAGATCACCACCGACGCGGTGCAACTGCTGGGCGGCTACGGCTACACGCGGGACTACCCGGTCGAGCGGATGATGCGCGACGCCAAGATCACGCAGATCTACGAGGGCACCAACCAGGTGCAGCGCATCGTCATGGCTCGGCAGCTGCTCAACGGTCTCGTCTAGGTTCTTCTCCCGCCTGGCTCCGCCCAGACTGACGTGACATGACGAAGGCCGGCACCGCCTTGGCGGTGCCGGCCTTCGTCCGTGGTGACTACGTGAGCCAGGGCAGTCTCCGGACCAGGGGAGTGTTGGCCCACCAGCGGCCGAGGCCGAAGGTGGCGCCGGCTCCGGCGGCGGCGATCCCGATGAGCAGGGCAGCCAGGATGAGGTGGTCGTCGATGATCGGGTTGGTCTTGGGAGGCAGCACGACGGTGTACATCATGATGAGCATCAGCGCGCCGGCTCCGGCGGCGATTCGCATCCCGATGCCCAGCAGCAGGGCGACGCCGATGGCGGCCAGGCCGACCATGAAGGCGATGTCGGCGAACGTGGTGCCGGCGAGGTTGTGGTAGAAGCCGGCGAAAGGCCCTTCCGCTCCAGCGAGGAAGCCCTTCGTGGGGTGGCCGCCGTCGACCCAGCCCTTACCGTCCGGGGTCGCGTAGCCCAGGCCGAACAGCTTGTCGACGAATGCCCACAGGAAGGTGAAGCCCATCCCGATTCGGGCGGCGAACCAGGCGTACCTGGCCACTGTCCGGGCGGTGGTGCCACCACCGGTGGCCGGCGTGTCGGTGGTGCCTGCCGCCGGCTCGGTCCCCGACGCGCTGCGGGGAGTCCGGTCGAGACGCGGGGGGACGATGGCGTTCATGGCATCCTCCATCTTTGCCGCCAGCCTGGTCGACCGGCGCTCAACTACAGTTCACGGCAACCGGCGCGGTGCCAGTAGGACCACAGGGCATCGATGCGACGGGACCAAATCCCTGTCCGGTGGGACCTCTGTCCTGCTCCCACGAGATCGGGGTCCTGGGGTCAGGCGAGATCGATCGTCTCGTCGACGTCGCGGCGACGGGCGGAAGGCCCACCCGGTTGCCCGTACCCGATCCGCATGACCATCTGAGGCGTGCCGTACCTGCCGAGGGCCAGTCGCAGCTGCTCGCGGGCTCGGGGTACCTCGATGGGTTGGGACAGCATGGAGACGGCGAGGCGGCTGTCGGTGGCGGTGAGGAGCACGCGTTGCAGCGCCTGGCCGGCGGTGATCTGGTCGGTGGCGCTGTCGCCCTGGACACCGAGCACAGCGACGAGTGGTTCAGGTTCGAAGTCCCGGCCGGGCGCGCGGGTGCGTACCCCGAAGGCCCGTTGGGGTAGCAGGTCCTGCGGTTCGGGGACCGGCCCGCCGGCCTCGACCGGGATACCGTCAACGGCGGGCGAGGTGCGGATCCACCGCGTCAGCTCCGCCCGGTAGGCACAGTCGCGTTCCAGCACCCGGTTGGCGCTGCGGGCGATCTCGGCGACCGTCTGGACCGCGCCCGCTCCAATGACCATCTCCAGCCATGCGCCCTCGGCCCGGGCGGCCTCGATCAGACGCCACCGTGCGTCCGCCGCTACCGGGTTCGGCCAGAACGGCCTGCGGTTGCTGTGCCGTCGGGGGATCGCGGAATACAGGTCCTGCTCGGCCGGAGTCGCGGGCCGTGGTCGGGCGGGGACCAGCAGGGCCACGGTATCCAGATCATGTGGATGCGGACGCAGCCGCACCTCCGCCGGAGTGCCAGCGACGGCGAGCGCCAGGCGAAGGTTGAACACGGCGGCGCCGCAACTGAGCCGTGCCGCCCAGCGGTTGGGGTCACCGACCTGCGGCAGCCGGTCCGGATCGATCCGCACCTCGATACCACCGTCGGAGAGTCGGAAACGCCAGGGCTGACTGTTGTGCAGCGACGGCGCCCGAATCGCTGCGGCCACCGCAGCGCGAAGCCCGGCAGGTGTGAACGTGGTGCTGATCATCGCGGCACATCCTTCACGGCGCAGAGATGCAGGTCAGCCCGGCCAGGTCCCGGTGTGGACCCAGCCCTCACCATCGCGTCAGCCGGGCCGCACCGGCAGGGCCGGACGTCCCAAGGGTGCGGGCCCCCGGTCCCTGTCCACCCGCGGGTGACGGGACCTTCGGCCCTGTGTCCACCGGAGCCGCACCTGTAGAAAGGGGAGATGATCCGTGTGTTCCTCCTCGACGACCACGAGGTCGTCCGCCGTGGTCTGACCGACCTGCTGCACGCCGCCGGCGACATCGAAGTGGTGGGTGAGTCAGGGTCGGCACGGGAGGCCACGGCGCGCATCCCTGCACTGCGGCCGGACGTGGCGATCCTCGACGCACGCTTGCCCGACGGCAGCGGCATCGACGTGTGCCGGGACGTACGCACCGTCGACTCGTCGATCCGGGGTCTGATCCTCACCTCGTACGAAGACGACGAGGCGCTGTTCGCGGCGATCATGGCGGGAGCTGACGGATATGTGCTCAAGCAGATCCGCGGCACCGACCTCGTCGACGGGGTCCGCCGGGTGGCGGCCGGCCAGTCGCTGCTCGACCCGGCGGTGACCCAGCGGGTGCTGGAGCGCATCCGCAACGGGGTCGAGCAGCCGCGCGAGCTGGAGATGTTGACCGAGCAGGAGCGCCGGATCCTGGGGTACGTCGCCGAGGGGCTGACCAACCGGGAAATCGCCGGAAAGATGTTCCTCGCTGAGAAGACCGTCAAGAACTACGTGTCGAGCCTGCTGGCGAAGCTGGGGCTGGAACGGCGTACGCAGGCTGCGGTGTTGGCCACCCGGCTCCTCCGCCCGCACCCCTGACCGTCAGTCGCCGAGCGGGACGCTCCAACACAGGCGCGTCCCGCGGGGTTCCGCTGGTTCCACAGCGAATTCACCACCCAGGCCGGCGGCACGCTCGCGCAGGTTGACCAGGCCGCCGCGGGCGGCGTCGGGGCTCGTGCCGACCCCGTCGTCGTCGACGGTGAGGGTGAGCCGTGGTCCGCTGACCTCGACCAGCACCTTGACCTGGCTCGCGTGCGCGTGTCGGATCGTGTTGGACAACGCTTCCCGGAGCACCGCGAGCAGGTCCGGGCGTACGGCGTCCGGCACGGCACTGTCGATCGGCCCGGAGATCTCGAGTGCCGGGCGGAACCTCAGTGACCTGGCGGCGGCGTCCACGGCGTCGCGGATCTCGGTCCGCAGGGCCGCGCTCATCGGGGTCCGTAGTTCGAAGATGGCTCGCCGGATGTCCCGGATCGTGGAGTCGAGCTCGTCGACTGCGGCGTTGATCCGCTGGCTGACCTCGGGCCGGGCGATCAGCGGCGCGCTGCTCTGCAACTGCAGCCCGGTGGCGAACAGCCGCTGGATCACCACGTCGTGCAGGTCACGGGCGATCCGCTCACGGTCCTCCAGGACGACGAGGAGTTCCCGTTCCTCCTGAGCCCGGGCGCGCTCCATGGCGAGCGCCGCCTGCGCGGCAAAGCTGGCCAGCAGTGGCACGTCGTCGTCGCTCTGCCGCACCTGACCGGCCGGGTACGCCACGACCAGGACGCCGTGCAGGGTCTCGCCCGCCGACAGCGGGGACACGACGGCCGGGCCGTCGGTGACCGGTGCGAGCCAGGGTGCCGCCTTGGCCAGACTCTCGACGACAGTGTGCCGGCGGTCCGTCACCGAGGCGGCGAAGGTGGTCTCGGCGGCCGGCAGCACCGTGCCGACCAGCGGGGGAGCCGCGCCGTCGATCGAGTCGACGACCTCGATGGTGAACTGGCCGACCTCCTCGTCGTAGAGCAGGACCAGCACCAGTTCGGCGTCCGCGACCTCGCGGGCGTGGCGGGCGACGAGGCCCAGCGCGTCGGTGCGGCGGACCTCGCCCAGCAGCACACTGGTGATTTCGGCGGTGGCGGCCAGCCAACGCTCACGACGGTTGGCGACGGCGTACAGCCGGGCGTTCTCGATCGCGACGCCGGCAGCGGCCGCCAACGCGACGGCGATCTCTTCGTCATCCTCGGTGAACTCGGCGGCTCCCCGCTTCTCCGCGAGGTAGAGGTTGCCGAAGACCTGATCCCGGATGCGGATCGGAGCACCGAGGAAACTGTGCATCGGAGGATGGTTCGGTGGAAAACCGTATGACTGGGGATGCTTCGTGATGTCCGGCATCCGCACCGGCCGCGGGTCGGCGATCAGCAGGCCGAGCACACCTCGACCGTGCGGCAGGTCGCCGATCCGGGCGTGCAGTTCGGCGTCGATGCCGTGCGTGATGAACTCCGTCAGGAGCCGGTCCGGGCCGATCACACCGAGCGCGCCGTAGCGGGCGTCGAGCAGCTCACACGCGGCCTCGACGATGCGGCGCAATGTGGTGCGAAGATCGAGGTCGGAGCCGATCGCCACCACCGCGTCGAGCAGAGCACGCAGCCGCTCACGACTGGTGACGACCTCGCCGACCCGTACGAGCATCTCCTGCAACAACTCGTCCAGACGCACCCGGGACAGCGGGCTCAACCCCAGCAGAGGGACGTCGCGCTGGTCGTCCTCGGACCTTTGGCGCCCGTCGTCAGCAACGTGCGAGGCATCCATCCCCTGATGCTACGGGCAGCCGACGGACGCGACGTACCGCCGGTCAGGCCACCGGGCAACCGCCACCCGTGGTCCGGCGCGCCGGGCCACCGACGGGTTCGTCGTTCACCGGTCGGGGGCCGTCTCGGTGACGGGTCGCAGCGGGCCGCCCCGCAGCGCGTACGCCAGCAGGCCCGTCACCGCCAGCACGGTGGCGCAGATGGTGGCGGCGGTGGTGCCGGCGGGCTGGATGAGCCAACTGGCGACCTGCGTCCGCACGTCCCTGCTGGGGCCCATGACGGGCAGGACCGCGATGAGGGTCCAGATCAGCGGGGCGACCCACGACAGTGCGGCACCGACCAGGGCGGCGCCGAGGGCGGTCAGCCCGAGCAGGCCGGCGGTGTTGCGCAGCACGAGGGCGAGCGGCTCGTAACGCGCGTCGGTGAGCGTGCTGAGCGACAGCAGGGCGGTGATCGCGGCACCGGCGAGGAACAGATGCACGGCACGTCGCAGCGGCCAGTTGACCGACGCGGTGTGGTCGAGGGCGTCGTCCGCGCCGCTGAGGGTGGCGCCGAACGCGACCACCGCCAACATGATGGTGAGGCTCGCGGTCCGGGCGTTGATGGTGGTCGAGTCCGTGTAGACCAGCGACAACACCCAGGCCAGCGTGATCAGCGCCGCCGCGCTGCCGAGCGCGAGGGGGACGCGGCGCGACCGTAGGTGGAGCCGGAACCATCTCATGGCTTCTTCTCCGCCAGGATCGCCAGGAGGCCGTCGCTGCGACAGTCCATCGCCGCCGCGCGGGCCGCCGCCATCCGATCTCGCTGCTCGGCCTGCGGCAGGCTCACCAGCGCCTGGTAGGCGCTCCGCACCCGCTCGATGTCCGCCGGTTCCCACCATCGCTGCGGGGTTGGCGGCTGACCGCTCAGCCAGGCCGTGGCGACCGTCCGAGCCAGGAATTCGTCGGTCTCCGGCTGGTCGCCGCAGTCCTGCCGCCAGGCGGCCTCAAGCAGTGACGGCAGGAAGTAGCCGTCGGACAGGTCGGCGCGGCCGGCCGGGTCGATCGCGGGAGTGTCGAAGACGATCGTGTCGTCGGCGTGCCGGGTCGGTGTCGTGCTCGCGCACAGTCGCCCCCAGTAGGCGATCTGTCGGGACTGCACCGCCCGGACGGGTGCGTTGGGCAGCTTCGCCGCCATAGTTCCGAGTGCCTGGCGGGCGGGGCCGACGACGTCGGGCAGCAACGCGGCGTGCGCCCGTGCCACGCAGACCTGCGGGCCGTCGTCGTCACAGACCAGCTCGATGGCGACCGGGTCGACGACCGCCGCCCCGCGCGTTCCGCCGACGGGCAGGAGCGGTACGGCGACCGCGCCGCCGAGCACCGCCGGAAGCACGGCGAACGCGATGGCGCGGCGGCGGACCGCGCCGAGCAGCAGCAGCCCGGTCGCGGCGAGGGACACCAGCCACAGCGTCTGGAGCACGCTGACCCGGGTCGCGATCGTCTGGAAGTCGTCCAGGCCGTTGAAGGTCGGTATGAGCAGCAGCGCCGACGGCTCCGGCCGGACCCTGGTGAAACTCGCGTCGGTGTGGGCCATCGTGACGAGGTCCGGGACCAACCCCACCAGGACGAAGCCGACCACGGCGAGGATGGGCGCGGTGACCACCCGGGGCACGGCGCGGCCGGCGGCCATGCCGAGCCAACCAGCGGCGACCAGCGCCGGGACGCCGACCGCGGCGACGACGATCGCGCTGGCCGGGAAGTATCCCGCCGTCGGCACCACCCATCCGGCCGCGATGAGGAACACCAGGACGTACGCGGTCGCCACCGCGACGGCCAGCGCGCTGGCGGTCGGGACGACGCGCTGCCAGCGCGGCCGGACGGTGCTGGCGAACAACTCGTTGACCCGGTAACGCGCGTCACGCTGACCCAGCCACGCTCCGCCGGCCAGCGCGAAGGGCAGCGACACCATGAGCATCGACCGCGAGAAGATCGCCAGTTGCATCCACCGCCCGACGAAGAACTGGGTGGACGTGAGCAGCAGCACCGTGCCGGCCACCAGCGACAGCAGGCCGATGCTCAGCGCCGCCGAACGGCGCAGCTCGATGCGAAGGATGCGCCCGGTCATGCCGACACCCGGCCCCGGTGGGCGCGCAGCAGCGACGAGTAACCGCGTTCGGTGGCGCTGTCACCGGCGTCGTCGGTGCCGCCCTGCTGGGCCAGTTCGCCGGCGCTGCCCTGCCACACCAGCCGACCCTCGCTGACCAGCACCACGTCGGTGCAGGCCACCGCGACGTCCTCGACCAGGTGGGTGGAGACGAGCACGCAGCTGTCCAGACCGATGTCGCGCAACAGCTCGCGGAAGTCGAGGCGCTGCTCGGGGTCCAGGCCGACCGTCGGCTCGTCGAGCAGCAGCACCTCCGGGTCGTTGACGATCGCCTGGGCGATGCCGGCGCGGCGCAGCATCCCGCCGGACAGCGTCTTCATCCGGGTGTCGGCGCGGTCGGCCAGGCCGACCCGTTCGATGGCCCGCTGCACCGCAGCGGGGATGACCGTCTTCGGCATCTCCTTGAGCCAGGCCAGATACTCGACGAACTCCCGGACCGTGAAGCGCGGGTAGAAACCGAAGTGCTGCGGCAGGTAACCCAGGCCACGTCGGACCCGGCGCAGGTCCGCGCCGGCGGTGACGTCCTCGCCGAGCAGGGTCAGTCGCCCGGCGGACGGTTTGACCACCGTGGCCAGGGCGCGCATCAACGTCGTCTTACCGGCGCCGTTGGGGCCGAGCAGCCCGTGCACACCGGTGCCCAACGTCAGGTCCAGCTCGTTGACCGCCAGGTGTCGGCCGGCCCGGACCTGCAACTTCTCGGCGTGCACCGCCCACGGATGGGTCGACGGCCTGGTCTCCGCCACGCTGACCGTACGCATCATGAGGTCTCCATTCGGTCCTGGCTCGGTGTCGTCATCGGAAGGTCCTGGTGAGTTCCCGTGGCCGTCGTCGGGCCCGGACGAGCAGCACGGCCGTCAACACCACGGTGGTGACCGCCCACCCGGGCAGGCTGTTGCCCGTGAGGACGGTCGGGAGCTGCCCGCCGGCCAGGCTCGGCGCCACCACACCCGCGGACCAGGTGACCGCCAGCGCGAGCGCGGCCCGGTCGACGCCCACCACGGTGCCCAGCGCCAACGTCCCGGCGGTGAAGCCCAGCGCCGGCAGCAACCAGAGGCCGACGGAGTGCCCGGTGCCCCACCCGGCCACCGCCAGCACCGGTACGACCGCGATCAAAACCCCCAACGTGCGGCGCATCAGCAGCGGCAGGCCGGTGCGCGGAGTGGTGGCCGTCAGCTCCCAGGCCGGGTCGAGTCGCCGGCTCCAGACGGCGGCCACCGGCACCAGCGGCGCGACCGGCGCGATCAGCAGCACCAGCGACGGCAGGCTGGCGAAGGTCTTCTCGAACAGCACCGCGGCCAGCATCAGCCCGGCGGCGGTGGCCAGCCAGGGCAGGACCCGTGCGGCGACCCCGGTACGCCTGCGCCGCCGACGACGCACCGGGCCGGGGCCGGCGGTGATCCCGGCGGCGAGCTCGTCGGCCACCCGGTCCAGCAGGTCCCGGGTGCCCGGGTCGACGGCACCGGTCAGCACCGCCCGGCACTCGGCGCAGACCTCCAGGTGTGCCTCCACCGCCCAGACGGTCGCGTCGTCGACGCCGGCGCCGCCCGACGCGTACCGGGAGATGAGAGCGGGCGTGGGATGAGTGGTCATGACAGCGCCTCCCGGAGTGCGATGCGGGCTCGTCGCGCGCGGGTCTTCACGGTCCCTTCCGGCATGCCGAGCAGCAGCGACGTCTCCCGGGCGGTCAACCCGTCGAGGACCATCGCGCGGAGCACCTGGCGTAGCTCCGGGGGTAGCGCGTGCAGGGCCCGTTCGAGGTTGGCGTCCATCCCGCCGGCCAGTGCCTCGTCCTCGGCGGCCGGGGCCACGGTCTCGAAGGTCTGCACCGACGGGATCCGCTCGCGTCGGGCCCGGTGGCGGAACGCGTCGATCAGCCGGTGTGCGGCGATCGTCCACAGCCAGCCGACGGCGCTGCCGGAGGTGGAGGATGACTGCGCCTGACTGCCGGCCGAGCGCCAGACCGCCAGGTACGTCTCCTGCAACACCTCGGCCACCATGTCCTCGTCGGCGCAGCGCCGACGCAGTCGGGTGGTCAGCCAGGGGGAGGTACGCCGGTACAGCGCGTCGAACGCGCGCCGGTCACCCCGGGCGACCCGGCGGAGCAGCTCGCCCTCGTCGAGTCCGTCCAGACTTCGTCTCACGTCAGGCAAGACGACGCGTACCCCCGCTCCGGTTCTGTCCTGGCTGTGGCCGTCGTCACAGTTCCGCCGTGTCCGTGCCCGACCGGCGCGGCGTGACACCCCACACACCGGGAACGTCGTTCGCCTGCGGGGCGTTGGCGAGCGAGAGAATCACCTTCGGGTGATCGCCGCACCCGGCCACCCCCACCACGACCCCTGCCTCGTCACTTCCTCGCCTCCATGGGCGGGCACCCCGCACCGCGCCCGCCGAGATCTGTGGACGCGGTGACGCCCTCAGTGCCGCACGTGACGACGCACCCGCTTCCGCAGAGAGACCGAGATGATGAAGCAGTTGGTGGACAAGACCGGCCCCGGCACCAAGGTGGGAGACCCCAACGAGGAGGTCCTGCCCGGTGACCTGATGACCAACCGTCAACGGGCACAACTCGTCCTCGTGCTCGGTGCGTTGATCGCGATCGGGCCGTTGACCATCGACATGTACCTGCCCGCGCTGCCCGCCATCACCACCGGGCTGCAGACCACCGAGACCGCGGTTCAGTTGACCCTGACCGGCACGCTGGTCGGCCTCGCGTTGGGCCAGTTGCTGATCGGGCCGCTCTCCGACGTGGTCGGACGACGGGTGCCGCTGCTGGCCGGGCTGGTCGCGCACATCGTGGCCTCCGTGCTGTGCGTCTTCGCGCCCAACATCGAAGTGCTCGGCGCGCTGCGCGTACTCCAGGGTCTTGGCGTGGCGGCCGCCACAGTGGTCGCGACGGCCGTCGTCCGTGACCTGTTCAGCGGAGCCTCCTTCGCCCGGATCTTCTCCCGGCTGATGCTCGTCATGGGTCTGGCGCCCATCCTCGCGCCGACCCTGGGCAGCGGCCTGTTGAGCTGGACCGACTGGCGGGGCGTCTTCGCGGCGCTGGCGGTGCTGGGCGCGTTGCTGATCGTCGTGGCCGCGCTGAAGCTCCCGGAGACCCTTCCGGTGGCGCGTCGGCGACACGGAGGGATCGGCGCCACCATGCGCGACTACCGGGGGCTGCTCAACGACCGGGCGTTCGTCGGCCTGGTGCTGGTCGCCGGGCTGGCGATGGCGGCCCTGTTCGCGTACGTCTCCGGGTCGTCGTTCGTTCTCCAGCGGGAGTACGGCCTCGACGAGCAGGAGTTCGGCCTGGCCTTCGGGGCCGGCGCGGTGGGTCTGATCGCGGCCACCCAGTTCAACGTCCGGCTGCTGCGCCGCTTCACCCCGCAGCAGATCCTGGTCAGCGCTCTGATCGCCGGCACAGCGGCGGGGCTGCTGCTGGTCATGTTCGCCGCGACCGGCTTCGGTGGTCTGGGCACCCTGCTCGCGTCGCTGTGGCTCGTCCTGGCCGCCACCGGCCTGGCAATGCCGAACGCCCCGGCGCTGGCCATGAGCCGGCACAGCGAGGCCGCAGGCACCGCCGCTGCGCTGCTCGGCGCCGTGCAGTTCGGCATCGGTGCGTTGTCGGCGCCACTGGCCGGCCTGTTCGGCACCGGGAGCGTGCCGATGGCGGTCGTCATCGCGGGCGGCATGGCCGCCTCGCTGCTGGTCATGCTTTTCGTCGTGCCCCGCGCCAGCCTGGGCACTGTCGACCCGGACCTCGCGGTCGCGCTGCACTAGGCAGACAGCGGGCGGGCCGGGTGACCGGCCCGCCCGACGATTTCAGCGGATCTCGGTGGTGTCCTCGGGGCGCGACTGACCGCGCGGCGGGGCGGACCAGGGCGACTCGCCGCCGACGCGGCGCGGCAGCGGCTCGGTCGGTGTCGAATCGCCCGGGTAACCGAGAGTGAGGGGCGCGGTGTCGCGCTCAGCGGGCGTGGGAGACGGCCAGTCGGTCAATGTGAAGTCGTCGTTGCGGGGGCCTCCGTCGGGCACGGGGGTCGGCGTCGCGGCCGGCTCGGTCGCCGGGCGTGGCCACTGCCGCCACCGCTGCCCGCTGAAGGTCGCCATCAGCAGCAGCAGACCGATCACGAACAGCGTGCCGTTCTCCACCGGCAGACGCAGCGGCAACGGATCGCCGAGCATCTTCCACTCGTGCGGGATCGCGTCCCGCACCGCGAAGGGCGCCACGAACATTCCGACGTACGGCGTGACCAGCAGCAACCCGGCCGCCAGCGGGCCCAGCGGCGAGAAGCGCAGCGTGCCTACCAGGCCCAGCAGGACTCCGCCGACGGCGAGGTACACGGCCGGCTCGATCAGGTTCGCGGTGTTGAACGTGCCAGTCTCCACCCAGCGGTCGACTGTCCGGCTCGACCCGTCCTGCCCCAGTGTGACCAGCACCCAGGTGATGGGCGCCACCACCAGCCCGGCGAGGAAGCTCCAGAGATGTCGCATCCGCGCACCGTACCGTTTTCGACATGACTGAGCACCTCTCCGCCGCACCGATCGGCAAGCCGACGTCGTACTCGCGCGTCACGCTGAGCAAGATCATGACTGCCGTTGACGTGAACCTGTACGGCACCGTGCACGGTGGGGTTCTGATGAAGTTCGTCGACGACGTGGCGGGTGCCGCCGCGGCCCGGCACAGCGGCGGAACGGCGGTCACCGCGGCGATCGACGAGATCGTCTTCTCCGAGGCGGTCCGGGTCGGCGACCTCGTGCACGCCCACGCGCAGGTGAACTGGACCGGCCAGACCTCGATGGAGGTGGGCGTACGGGTGGTCGCCGAACGCTGGGACTCGGCCGAGGACGCGGCAGTTCGGGTGGCCACCGCGTACCTGGTGTTCGTCGGCGTGGACGTGGGCGGGGCGCCGCGGGTGGTCCGCCCGGTGCTGCCGGAGACGGCGGAGGACGAGCGCCGGTACAAGGAGGCGGAGATCCGCCGAGCCCACCGCCTCGCCCGCCGTCGCGCCATCCAGGCACACCGCGCGGGCTGACCCACATGAGGTGGGTGGGTGCAGTGTGGGGCGGGCACGCGTCGGTTGGCGCACCCGGTGCGCAGAATGGCGCTTCGAGGTAGGGCAAGATGGCGCCACGGCCCATTCACAATGTCGTGCCGGGCCAGGGGAGGGTGAAGCAGTGGGTGACATGCTGTGGGCGCCGCCGGCGGACGTACGCGAGCATTCCCGGATCGGCGGCTACCTGCGCTGGCTGCGGGAGCACCGCGGGCTGGACTTCGCCGACTACGACGCGTTGTGGCGCTGGTCGACCACCGATCTGGACGCGTTCTGGCGTTCGATCTGGGACCACTTCGAGGTGGTCGCGCACACCCCGCCGACCGCGACCCTGGCCGAGCGGGGGATGCCCGGCGCCCGCTGGTTCCCCGGCGCCACGCTCAACTACGCCGAGAACGTGTTGCGGATGCCGGGGCGGCTCGACGACGACCCGGTGGTGATCGCACACGGGCAGACCCGGGCGCCCGTCACGCTGACCGCCGGGGAGTTGCGCGAGCAGGTCCGCCGGGTGTCGGCCGGGCTGCGCCGGCTCGGCGTCACCGCCGGTGATCGGGTGGCGGCGTACGCCCCGAACATTCCTGAGACGTACGTCCTGCTGCTGGCCACCGCCAGCCTGGGCGCGATCTTCTCGTCCTGCGCGCCGGAGTTCGGCACCCGCAGTGTCACCGACCGGTGGCAGCAGATCGAGCCGACGGTGCTGGTCGCCGTGGACGGCTACCGCTACGGCGACAAGCCGGTGGACCGCCGCGCCGAGGTCGCCGCGATCCGGGCGGCCCTGCCGTCGCTGCGGCACACCGTCAGCATCGGCTACCTCGACCCGACCGGCCCCGTGCCCGAGGGCGTGCTGGGCTGGGCCGAGCTGGCCGCGCCCACCGACGAGCCGTCGACGTTCAGGCCGGTGCCGTTCGACCACCCGCTGTACGTGCTCTACTCCTCGGGCACCACCGGGTTGCCCAAGCCGATCGTGCACGGCCACGGCGGCATCCTGCTGGAACACCTGAAGATGCTCGCCCTGCACCACGACCTGGGCCCGGCCGACCGGTTCTTCTGGTTCACCACCACCGGCTGGATGATGTGGAACTTCCTGGTCTCCGGGCCGGCGGTGGGCGCGACCATCGTGCTCTTCGACGGCAACCCGGCGGTCCGGGCGGAGCCCGGCCGGCCGGCCGAGCCCGACCTGGGTGGGCTGTGGCGGCTGGCGGCGGAGACCGGCACCACGTACTTCGGCACCTCCGCGCCGTTCCTGCTGGCCTGCCGCAAGGCCGGGCTGGTGCCCCGGGACATCGCCGACCTGTCGGCGCTGCGCGGGGTGGGTTCCACCGGTGCGCCGCTGCCCGCCGAGGGCTTCGAATGGGTGTACGAGACGGTCGGCGACCGCCTCCAGCTCCAGTCGCTCTCCGGTGGCACCGACGTGTGCACCGGCTTCGTCGGCGGCGTGCCGCTGCTGCCGGTCTACGCCGGCGAGATCGCCTGCCGCGCGTTGGGCGCCAAGGTGGAGGCCCGTTCCGCCGACGGCACCCCGGTCATCGGCGAGCTGGGTGAGCTGGTCATCACCGAGCCGATGCCGAGCATGCCGGTGGGCTTCTGGAACGACCCGGACGGCACCCGCTACCGCGAGGCGTACTTCGACGTCTACCCGGGCGTCTGGCGGCACGGCGACTGGATCACCATCAACGAGCGGGGCGGCTGCGTGATCACCGGCCGCTCCGACGCCACGCTCAACCGCGGTGGGGTGCGGCTGGGCACCGCCGAGTTCTACTCGGTGGTCGAGGGGCTCGACGAGGTGCTCGACTCGGTCGTCGTGCACCTGGAGGACGACGAGGGTGGCGCCGGTGAGCTGCTGCTCTTCGTGGTGCTGGCCGAGGGTCTGGAGCTGGACGACCCGATGCGCGCGAGGATCTGCCGCGAACTGCGGACCGCGCTCTCACCCCGGCACGTGCCCGACGAGATCCACCAGGTGCGCTCGGTGCCCCGCACCCTGTCGGCGAAGAAGCTGGAGGTGCCGGTCAAGAAGATCCTCACCGGCGTCCCGGTTGACCAGGCCGCGGCCAAGGGCGCCCTGGCCAACCCCGAGTCCCTGACGGCCTTCGCCGCCCTGGCCCAACGCCGAGCAACAGACAACACCCACGCCTGACAGCCCCCGGTCCCGGCCGGCCCCCGGCCCCCTCCGCTCGCGTCGATCATGGAGTTGTGGTGCCCCGTAGAACGGGCATCGGCGCATCATTCGCCCACCACAACCCCATGATCGACCCCGAGTCGACCCGGGGCGGGGCGGGGGGGGGGGTTACGGGAGGGTTTGGGTTACCTTTTCGGTGGCTTCGCGGCTGGTCAGCCGGGCCGGGTCGAGGTTGGCGCAGAGGACCACGGTGGCGGCCCGGGTCAGGGGGGCCAGCAGCCAGTCGACCGGGTCGGGGTGGCGGCCGGCGTCGACCAGGACCCGCGCGCCGGGCTCGATGCCCAACTCCGCGGCACGGGCCTCGGCGCGGGTCAGCAGCCGCGCGTCGGCGGGGCCCGGACCGGGCTGCGGGGTGAAGTGGTCGCCGTGTCGGCGGACCTCCACCACGTAGTCGGCGAACCCGGGCGGCACCTGCCGCAGCGGGGCGGCGAGCGGGGCCAGCGCGAGGGCGTACCGCTCGTCGGCGGACCAGGACTGCGCCTCGTCGAGCTGGTCGGCGGCGGCGAAGAGCACGTCCACGTCACCCGGTGCGTCCACCACGTTCAACTTGGCCGACCAGCAACCCAGCAGCACCGCCGCGGTCTGCCAGTGCGGCGGCAGCAGCACGCCGGCCGGGGTGCCCGCAGCGAGGCCGACCTCGTCGACGAGGAGATTGGCGGTCTTCGCCACCCAGTTCGCCAGAGTGGTGCCGGAAAGTTCGGTGCGGTCACCGCTGGCATCGTCGTACCAGGTGAGCAGCGGTCTGGTCGGGTCGGTCGCGATCGCGTCGGCGAACACCCGGGCAATGTTGTCGGCCATCGGCGCGAACGATACGCCCCCGCCGGCCGTACTCGTTGACGATGACAAGTCGGCGTACCGTCGGGTCGCAGTCAGCGCCGCTGCCGCGCCCCGGCGTAGGCTTGACCCCCGGAGTGTTGTTCCCCACAGACGCCAGTGCAAGGAGTCGCCCCGTGACCGCCGGTCGCCCGCCCCGCGTGCTCATCGACGCCACGAGTGTCCCCGCCGACCGTGGTGGTGTCGGTCGATACGTTGACGGTCTGCTCGGAGCCCTCGGCAAGGTGTGCGGGTCGGGGGTGGACCTGGCGGTGGTCAGTCTTCGCACCGACCTGGAGCGTTACACCCGGATGCTGCCCGGCGCGGAGATCATCCCCGCTCCGGCCGCCGTGGCGCACCGCCCGGCCCGGCTCGCGTGGGAGCAGACCGGCCTGCCGCTGCTCGCTCAGCAGGTGGGCGCGCACGTGCTGCACTCGCCCTTCTACACCTGCCCGCTGCGGGCCGGGTGCCCGGTCACGGTCACCGTGCACGACGCGACGTTCTTCACCGAGCCGGAGCATTACGACAAGTCCCGCCGCACGTTCTTCCGCAGTGCCATCAAGACCTCGCTGCGCCGCGCCAACCGGGTGATCGTGCCCAGCAAGGCCACGCGGGACGAGCTGATCCGGCTGCTCGACGCCGACCCGACACGCATCGACGTGGCCTACCACGGTGTCGACCAGGCTGCCTTCCACGCGCCCACCGAGGAGGAGAAGGCCCGTGTGCGGGCCCGGCTGGGGCTGGGCAACAGCAGCTACGTCGCCTTCCTCGGGGCCAAGGAGCCACGGAAGAACGTCCCCAACCTGATCCGTGGTTGGGCGCACGCGGTGGCCGACCGCGTCGACCCGCCGGCCCTGGTGATCGCCGGTGGTCAGGGGCACGACGACGACATCGACCGCGCTGTCGCCGAGGTCCCCTCGCACCTGCGCCTGCTGCGCCCCGGCTACCTGCGCTACGGCGACCTGCCCGGCTTCCTCGGTGGCGCGTTGGTCGCCGCCTACCCGTCCTACGGCGAGGGTTTCGGGCTGCCGATCCTGGAGGCGATGGCGTGCGCCGCCCCGGTGCTGACCACGCCTCGGCTCTCGCTGCCCGAGGTGGGCGGCGACGCGGTCGCCTACACCTCCGAGGACCCGGAGCAGATCGCCACCGACCTGGCCGCGCTTCTCGACGACGAGCAGCGGCGGCTGTCGCTGGCGAAGGCGGGGTTCGACCGGGCGAAGGAGTTCACCTGGGAGTCCAGCGCCGAGGTGCACATCGCCGCCTGGAGTCGCGCCAGTTCCTGACCCTCCGGAGCCCGGCTGGTGACCCATGCCACTCCCGGCAGGCACGTCGGGCATGATGTGCGGATGCTTTATGCGGTCATTCCAGCAGGTGGCAGCGGCACGCGGTTGTGGCCGTTGTCCCGCGCCGGCCACCCCAAGTTCCTCCACCCGCTCACCGGCACCAGCGCCTCGCTGCTCCAGGCGACAGTGGAACGGCTCGCCCCGCTGACCACACCGGATCGGACCCTTGTGGTCACCGGTGCCGCGCACGTCGCGGCGGTGGCTCGGCAACTGACCGGTCTGCCGGAGGAGAACATCCTGGTCGAGCCCTCCCCCCGGGATTCCTGCGCGGCGATCGCGTTGGCCGCTGCGGTGATCGCGATACGCGACCCGGACGCGGTGATGGGCAGCTTCGCGGCCGACCACCTGATCCGCGACCCGGAGAGCTGGGTCCGCACTGTCCAGGAGGCGGTTCGCGGGGCCGAGCAGGGCATGCTGATGACCGTCGGGATCACCCCCACGCGGGCGGAGACCGGCTACGGCTACCTGGAGACCGGCGACCCGACCGATGGCACGCCGTGGCGGCCGGTGGCCGAGTTCAAGGAGAAGCCGGGCGCCGAGGTCGCCGAGGCGTACGTCCGTTCGGGCCGGTACCTGTGGAACGCGAGCATGTTCGTGTGGCGGGTGGACGTCTTCCTCGCCGAGCTGGCCCGCCAACAGCCGGCGCTGCACGCCGGTGTGGCAGCGATCGCCGCCGCCTGGGGCACCCCGGAGCAGGACGAGGTCCTCGGTGCGATCTGGCCGACCCTGCCGAAGATCTCCGTGGACTATGCGGTGATGGAGGGCGCGGCCACGGCGGGTCGCGTCGCGACGGTGCCGGGCGACTTCGGCTGGAACGACGTCGGCGACTTCCACACCCTCGGCGAGGTGCTGCCGACCGACGACGCGGGCAACGTGGTGCTCGGCACCGACGCCAAGCCGGGTGTGCTGCTGCGCGACAGCGCCAACATGGTGGTCGTGCCGCAGTCGGGGCGGTTGGTGGCCGTCCTCGGGTTGCGCGACCTCATCGTCGTGGACACCCCGGACGCGGTCATGGTCTGCCCCCGCGACCGGGCCCAGGACGTCAAGGCCCTGGTCGACGAGCTCAAGGCGCGAGGCGAAGAGGGCTACGTCTGAGGGCTGCGAGGGCCGGCGCGACCATTTGCGCGGTCCCGCCGGCCAGCGGCTCGGGCAGTTGGTCCAGCGGGAACCAGCCCAGCTCCTCGGCCTCGTCGCTGACCTGCTCCACGGCCTCGGGCGGGGCCAGCACGGCGAACCGGACGTCGTGGTGTAGTGACCCGCCCTGACACTGCACCTGGTGCACGTCCACGTCGATCGGCACCGGGTCGATGCGCAGGCCGGCGATCCCGGACTCCTCGGTGGCCTCGCGGAGCGCGGCGGCGACCAGGGTCTGGTCGGTCGGCTCACAGTGGCCGCCGAGCTGCACCCAAAGCCCGAACTTGACGTGCAGGCAGAGCAGCACCCGCGAGCCGGTGGCGTCCAGGACCAGCGCGCTCGCGGTGACGTGCCCGGGTCGGTGCTGCCGACTCATCGCGATCGGGCCGGCGCCGAGCAGGCGGAGGGTCCGGTCCCGCGCTACGGCCGCGTCCGGGCTGGTGGGCTGCCAGCCTTCGAGAAGCGCGGTGGCGTCGGCGTGCAGCGTCGCGTACGTCTCGGGGTCGGTCGGGTGGGCGGTCGGTCCGGTGATCGCGGTGTCGGGCACCCCGTCACTGTACGAGCGGGTGCTTCGTACGCTGGCCCGGTGACCCTGCGACTCGTCGAATTCGTGGTGGCCGGCAACGAGGCCAGTGATCTCCTGCCGGTGCGGTCGGCGGCCCTGCTGCGCGCGTACGGCGCCTGGCGGGGCTTCTGGACCGTGCTGGACGAGGGGCCGGTGGAGCGCTGCCTCGCCCTGCTGCTGGAGCTGGACGACGGCGAGTGGACGGCCCGGCACGTGCTGGCGGACGCCGGTGCGGAGAACGGGCGGACCGAGGACGGTGAGGCGCTCGCCCACCATGACGGCTGGGTGTACGTCTTCGGCTCCCACTTCGGCTCGAAGGGTGGCCCGCTGCGCCCCCGACGTGCGTTCGTGGCCCGGTTCCGCGAGGACGACGCTGCGGCCGGGCCGATCCCGGTGCACGTGGTGCGCAACTCGTTCCGGCTGCACCGGGCGGTGAACGACGCCCTGGCCGGGTCGCCGCTGGTCCTGTTGCCTCCGGGGGAACGGGTGCGGGCCCGGTTCATCGTGGAAACTCTGGCCAGGGGGACCGCCCGGGAGAAGAGCTGGGTGAGCCGCCTCACCCCGGACGACCTGCCGTTGAACGTGGAGGCGGCGGTTTTCACCCCGGCCGGGACGGTGCTGCTCGGTCTGCGTTTCCCGGTCACCGAGGCCGGTGAGCCGATCCTGGTCGAGGTGGCCGACGTGCCGGGCATGTTCACGGCGGAGCCTTCGTGGCCACGGGCGTTGCGCACGTACGTGTTGACCGGGGTCACCCCGCCCGGGGAGCTGACCGGCTTCCGGGCGATCACCCCGACGGCGGACGGCGCGTACGCGGCCGTGATCGGCTCGATCGACGCGCTGGGCAAGGGATCGGTGCTGCTCGACGATCACCCCGGTGGGGGTGATGTCACCTCCCGACACGTCCGCTTCCGTCTCCCGGGCGGTGGGTCGGACGACGCGTGCCGGCTCGGCGGGGAGCTGGTGGCGAACCTGGCGCCGTTCCACCACGTCGAGGGGGTGGCCGAGCTGGACGGGCGGCCGTTCTACGTCACGGACGAGGACCACCGGGTCGCGCTCTGGGTCGGCTGAGCGGGATGATGCGGGGGGCGGGATGACCGGACGGCACCTCTGCGGAGCAAGGGCCGCAGACCCTCGTGGTGCCGCCCGATCACCGGGGCCTCCCCATGGCCCGGCGCCCTGGCGCCGGGAGCGTCGAGGACGCGCCGGCACCTGTTCGGGCACTGAGAGCATGCCGAACCTGCCCCGTTGACGTCGAGGTTTTTCATCCCAGGCTTAAAGATGGAGATTAGTGCCGTCCAGGTAGAGTCGAACGGTCATCCGGCATCCCCCTGCCGGGGACTCAGGAGTGCTCCATGCTGAAGATCCACTTTTCTGGGGAGGACATCCTCCGGACCCGGTTGGCGCCGGCTGCGGACCCGATCTGGGAGCTGGTCCTCAGCCTGCACGTGCTGCAGGGCCGCAACCGCGACCCGTTGACGGCCAACTGGCGGCGCACCGTGTCCCAGGCGTTGCGTCAGGACGTCGCCTCCGAGCAGCTCCGGTTGCTGTTCGCGCTGAACCCGCCACGCGGCTACTTCCCGGACTTCCTCACCCCGTACGACAGCGTCGACGGCTTCGAGGCCGGGCTGGACGCGCTCCGCCGCACCCCCACCGAGCTGTTGCACCGGGACCTGAGCGTGCTGGCCGCCGAGACCCAGCTGCCCTCCTCGGCCGCCGCGCTGGCCCGGGGCGAGGTGGCGGTGCTGCACCACCTCGCCGAGTCGATGGAGCAGTACCGATCGCTGGCGATCAACCCGTACTGGAGCAGGATCCAGGCCGCGGTGGCAGCGGACCGGGCCCGCCGCGCGCGGGCACTGCTCGACGGCGGTGTCGAGGGCCTGCTCACCAGCCTCCGGCCGGCCATGCGCTGGGGGGACAGGGTGCTCGAGGTCCGCCACTACCCGCACAGCCGGGAGATGCACCTCGACGGCCGAGGGCTGCTGCTGGTGCCGTCGTTCTTCTGCGCGAGCACGCCGGTCGCACTGCTCGACCCGGCGCTGCCACCGGTGCTCGTCTACCCGGTCGACCGGCTGGGCGGGCTGGCACCGGCCGACCGCGTCGCGGCGATCCCGTCGGGTGCTCCCCGCGACTCGCTCGCCGCGCTGCTCGGCCGCACCAGGGCGGCGGTGTTGCAGGCCACCGACGAGGGCTCCACCACCGGCGAGGTCGCCCGTCAGCTCAACATCTCACCGGCGGCAGCGAGCCAGCACGCCACGGTGCTGCGCAACGCTGGCCTGCTGGTCAGCCACCGGGAGCGCAACAGCGTGCTGCACACGCTGACGCCGCTCGGCCGGGCCATGCTGGACGCCTGACCCGGCCGTCTCTCACAGCGCGAGCGCGGCGCTCGCCGGGCTGCCCGGCGGTGGCGGCAACAGGGTCGACCCGACACCCTCGGCGGCCAGGGCGACGCGCAGTCGGTGCAGGTCGGCGCCGAAGCGGACCAGACCGATCGGCTCGACGGGCGTCGGGGCCGAGCCCAGCACCAGGGCGGCGCCCTCCGGCCAGCCCGGCATCTCGGCGACCAGACCGGCGCGTACCTCCGCCTCGTCGACCAGGGTGAAGACCGTGCCGGGGGCGACGACCTCGGCGACCGCGTCGATCGCCCGCTGCACCGCGGTCACGTCGGCCGGCGTCGAGCCGAGAGCGTCGGTCAGGGTGGCGGCGTCGGTGAGCCCGGCAGCACGGGCCTCGGCGGTGCCGAGCGAGAAGAGGTCCTGCGCGGCGTCGCGGATCAGCGCCCGCGCACCACCGGCGTCATCCGGGGTGGTCGTGGAGAGGTAGCCACGGACCACCGCGACCGGCACCTGGTCACACTTGCCCTTGATCAGCTCGCCGGCGCCCGCCAGCTCGTCCACCACGGCCATCTGGGTCAACTGCAACTCGTTGCCGTACGGGTCCACCTCGCCACGGTGGTCCCGGATGGCTGGCATTCCGGCCACGCCGAGCGCCACGTCGGTGAGCCCGTTGCGCCAGGGCCGGCCCATGGTGTCGCTGATGATCACGGCCAGATCCAGGTCGTAGCGCTCCCGCAGCGCCTCGCGCAGAGCCCGCGCCGACGCGTCCGGATCGACAGGGAGCAGCACCAGCTGGGTCTTGTCCACGTTCGACGCGTCGATCCCCGCGGACGCCATCACGAAGCCGTGATGGGTCTGCACGATCCGGGTCGGCCCCCGGCTGGCGACCACCCGGGCGGTCTCACCGGCCAGGACCTCGTCCCGGGCGGTCAGCCGCTCCGGACCGTCCGCCGGGACGTCCACCAGCCGCCCCTCCGCCTTGGAGACGATCTTGCTGGTCACCACCAGGACGTCGCCGTTGCGCAGCCACGGCGCCGCTGTCGCGATCGCCGCCGCCAGATCGTCACCCTCGGTCACGTGGCCGATGCCGAGCACCGGCAGGATTTCCAGCCTCACGTCAACTCCACCGCGGCGCGGACCATGGCCGCAGTCGCCGCCTCGTCGGTCATCCGCAGCGGCACCGCGCGGACCGTCACCCCGGGCACCACCGCGCCGGCGTCCTCCTCGGCCACCAGCCACCCGTCCAGCAGGCCGCCGTCCGGTCGGCCCCCGTACAGGCGGCCCACTCCGGCGGCGCTGCACTCGACACCGAGCACGGCGAGGCAGCGGTCGGCCATGCCCCGCACCGGAGCGCCGCCGATGATCGGTGAGACACCCACCACCGGCGCCGGGCTGTCGGCCACCGCCGCACGCAGCCCCGGCACGGCCAGCACCGGCGCGACGCTCACAACCGGGTTGCTGGGCGCGATCAGCACCAGATCGGCCGAGCCGATCGCCTCCAACACGCCGGGTGCCGGCTTCGCCGTCTCCGCGCCGACGAACACGAAGCGCTGAGTGTCGATGTCGGCGCGGTACCGCACCCACCACTCCTGGAAATGGATCGCCCGTTGGCCCTGCTCGTCCTCGACCACCGCGTGGGTCTCCAGACGGTCGTCCGTCGCCGGCAGCAGACGTACGCCCGGCTCCCAACGGGTGGACAGCGCCTCGGTGACCGCGCTCAACGGGTAGCCGCCGTTGAGCATGCTGGAACGCACCAGGTGGGTGGCGATGTCCTTGTCGCCGAGGCCGAACCACGTCGGCTGCGCCCCGTACGCGGCCAGCTCCTCCTTGACCGTCCAGCTCTCGCCGACCCGACCCCAGCCCCGCTCCGGGTCGGCGCCGCCGCCGAGCGTGTACATGACGCTGTCCAGGTCGGGACAGATCTTCAACCCGTGCAGCCACAGGTCGTCGCCGACGTTGACCACGGCGGTCACCTCCGCGCCGACCTCCCGGGCGTACGCCCGGACGCCGAGCAGGAACCGGGCGCCGCCAATGCCGCCGGCCAGAACCACGATGCGCATGTCGACCATCCTCGCGCACGTGACGCCTCCGGTCCGCCGGTGGCCCTAGAGACTAGGCTCACGTGCGCCCTGTCCGTTCATGCCCCGAGGGGGACCTCGTGACCAGCCCCGCCGAGCCCGCGTCGACCGACGCGACGAAGGCCCGTCAGCTGACCAAGCCACTACGCGAACTCGCTGCGCTCGCGTTGCTCGGCGCCAACGCGGTGTTCCTCTTCGTGGGCCTGCTCCGGCTGATCGCCCCGAACGACTACAGCTCCTTCACCGACCGCGCGGGCAGCGCCTTCTACGCGTTCATCGGGGTGGAGGCGGTGGTCCTCCCACTGCTGGCCGTGCTGTTGGCCACGCACGTCTCACCGGTGCTGCCGAAGGCGAAGCTGATCACCCAGGTGGCCCTCGCCGAGTACGCGGTCAGCGCGCTCTTCGGCACGCTGACCATGCTGATCTGGACGGTGGGCCGCCTGGCCGATGCCGAGGTCCTGGACGCGCTCCTCGGTGTGCTCACCCGGTTCGCCTGGATGGTGATCTTCGCGGTCGCCGCCTGGGTGGTCTACACCGTGTGGCGCGCCCACTACTACGTGCCGCGGCCCAAGGCCCAGCCCGGTGTCTACGGCCAGGCGCAGCCAGGCTGGCCGCAGCAGCAGGGTGGTTGGCCGGGCCAGGGGCAGCCCGGTGGCCAGCCGCAGGGCGGTTGGCCCGCCCCCGGCCAGCCGGGTGGCTATCCGCAGCCGGGCCAGCCGGGTGGCTACCCGCAGGCCGGCCAGTACGGTCAGCCGTCGCCGCCGTTCCAGGCCCCGCAGTCGGGACCGCCGCACCCGCAGTCGGGACCGCCGCACCCGCAGTCCGCGCCGCCGTTCCAGGCACCGCAGTCCGCGCCGTCGTTCCCGCAGTCCGCGCCTCCGGCGAACCCTGCCCCCCAGTCCGCGCCGCCTGCGCCCGCCGCGCCGCCGTTCGGGCAGCCGCCGTCGGCCGACCCCACCCAGACCATCCCGCGCCAGTCGGCGGACCCGACCGAGGCCATCTCCCGCCCCGGCGACACGGACAACGACCGCACCCAGCAGCTGAAGCCAGGCGACAACCCCGACCGGCCCCGCTGACCGGGGCCCGGCGGGTTCTTTGATCACTTGATGCTCAGTAGTCGTCAGCGAGTCTGCTGAACTGCTGAGCATCAAGTGATCAAGAGGGCGAACGCGTGCCGTTTCCCACGGTGCGGGCCGGGACTGGTGGGCCGGGCTCGCGCTGCGCATAGGCTGAGCGGATGGTTGATCGCACCCACTCCGGTCCGAGCGACGCGAGCGTGCGGCGGGCCCTGGGCCGGGCCGCGACCGGGCGTGCGCTGGATGTCGACGAGGCGACCGCGCTGCTGTCCGCTCGTGGTGACGCGCTCGACGAGCTGCTCCGGGTCGCCGGGGGGATCCGGGACGCCGGGCTGCGTGAGGCCGGCCGGCCGGGCGTGGTCACGTACTCCAAGAAGGTCTTCATCCCGCTGACCCGGCTCTGCCGGGACCGCTGCCACTACTGCACGTTCGCGACGGTGCCGCACCGGCTGCCGGCGCCATTCCTGGACCGCGACGAGGTCCTCGCGATCGCACGGGCGGGTGCCGCGCAGGGCTGCAAGGAGGCCCTGTTCACCCTGGGTGACCGGCCGGAGGAGCGCTGGCCGGCGGCCCGCAGCTGGTTGGACGAGCGCGGTTACGACTCCACACTGGACTACCTGCGTGCCTGCGCGGTCGCCGTGCTGGAGGAGACCGGCCTGCTGCCGCACCTCAACCCCGGGGTGCTGTCCTGGTCGGAGCTGCAACGGCTCAAGCCGGTCGCGCCGAGCATGGGCATGATGTTGGAGACGACAGCGACCAGGCTCTGGTCCGAGCCGGGCGGCCCGCACTTCGGCTCGCCGGACAAGGAGCCCGCGGTCCGGCTGCGGGTGCTCGACGACGCCGGCCGGGTTGGCGTGCCGTTCACCACGGGCATCCTGATCGGCATCGGGGAGACCCCCGCGGAGCGGGTCGACGCGATCTTCGCGATCCGCCGCGCCCACCGGGAGTACGGCCACCTCCAGGAGGTGATCGTGCAGAACTTCCGCGCCAAGCCGGACACGGCGATGCGCGGCATGCCGGACGCGGAGCTGCACGACCTGGCGGCCACGGTGGCGGTGGCCCGGCTGCTGCTCGGCCCGAAGGCCCGGATCCAGGCTCCGCCGAACCTCATCGCCGGCGAGTACGACCTGCTGCTGCGCGCCGGAATCGACGACTGGGGTGGCGTCTCCCCGCTCACCCCGGACCACGTCAACCCGGAACGCCCGTGGCCGCAGATCGAGGAGCTGGCCCGGCACACCGAGCTGGCCGGGTTCACGCTGCGGGAGCGGCTGACCATCTACCCGGAGTACGTGCGCGCCGGCGACCCGTGGCTCGACCCTCGGCTGCTGCCGCACGTGAACGCGCTGGCCGATCCGACGTCCGGCATGGCGGTGGAGTCGGCCATGCCGCAGGGCCACCCCTGGCAGGAGCCGGAGGAGGTGTTCGGCGGGCGGACCGACCTGCACACCACCATCGACACCACCGGTCGGACCGACGACCGGCGGGGCGACTTCGACAGTGTCTACGGTGACTGGGCGGAGGTCGCCACCAAGGTGACGGCCGGTCCGGCCGCGGCCGCCGGCGACCATGACCTGCGGGCCGGGCTGCGGCTCGCCGCCGACGACCCCGCCGCGCTGCTGGACCCCGCGCACACCGACGCCGCTCTGGCGCTGTTCGGCGCGGACGGTCCGGCACTCGACGAGTTGTGCCGGCTCGCCGACGACGTGCGCCGGGACGCGGTCGGCGACGACGTCACCTACGTGGTCAACCGCAACATCAACTTCAGCAACGTCTGCTACGTGGGCTGCCGCTTCTGTGCCTTCGCTCAGCGTGAACGCGACGCCGACGCGTACCGGCTCTCCGTCGACCAGGTCGCCGACCGTGCCGAGGAGGCGTGGACCCTCGGTGCCAGCGAGGTCTGCCTCCAGGGCGGCATCGACCCGAAGATGCCGGTCACCGGGTACGCCGACATCGTGCGCGCGATCAAGGCGCGGGTGCCGGAGATGCACGTGCACGCGTTCTCGCCCATGGAGATCGTCACCGCCGCCGCGAAGGCCGGCGTGCCGGTCCGCGACTGGCTGACCCAGCTGCGCGAGGCCGGGCTGGACACCATCCCGGGCACCGCCGCGGAGATCCTCGACGACGACGTGCGCTGGGTGTTGACCAAGGGCAAACTCCCGGCCGCCGCCTGGGTCGACGTGGTCAGCACCGCCCATGAGCTGGGCATCCGGTCCAGCTCCACAATGATGTACGGCCACGTCGACCACCCCGGGCAGTGGCTGGCGCACTTCCGGGTGCTGGCCGGGGTGCAGGACCGCACCGGTGGCTTCACCGAGTTCGTGGCGCTGCCGTTCGTGCACACCAACGCCCCGATCTACCTGGCGGGGATCGCCCGGCCCGGGCCGACCTGGCGGGAGAACCGGGTGGTCCACGCGATGTCCCGGTTGCTGCTGCACGGCCGGATCGACAACATCCAGTGCTCCTGGGTGAAGCTGGGCGACGAGGGCACTGTGGCGATGCTCCAGGGTGGCTGCAACGACCTGGGCGGCACCCTGATGGAGGAGACCATCTCCCGGATGGCCGGTTCCGGCAACGGGTCGGCGCGTACCGAGGAGCAGTTGCGGGCCATCGCGACGGCGGCCGGGCGGCCGGCGCGCAAGCGCTCGACCGCATACGGTCACGCCCGGCCCTGACGTCGAACCTTTCCCCGCCGCCGGCCGTACCACGCGGTGCCGGCGGCGGTTGCGGCGAGGACCGCCGCCGGTGTCCCCACGGGGCCCGGCGGCGTCGGTAGACGGCACCGGACCCGTCCGTCTCCGCGGGCGCGTTCGCGCCGCCGCCGGAAAGGTTGCCCATGACCAGTGATCAGCGGAAGCGGCAGTGGCCGCGACTGACCCGCCGGCAGACGTTGACCGCCGCGGCCAGCGCCACCCTCGGCGCCGCCGCGCTCACCGTGCCGGGCCTGTCGGCCGCGCAGAACGCTCCCGGCGCGGCCGGGCGAGCCGACGAGCCGATCGTCGTGCACCTGCGGGACGCCGATTCCGGAACGATGGACATCTTCGTCGGCGAGGCCCGGGTCGAGGTACGCGACCGTAGCCTGGCGGATCGGCTGCGGCGCGCCGCTCGGCGCTGACCCGGCACCCCGCCCTGCCATCCTGTCCCCGCCCAGTGAGGTTGGTCCGCCATGTCTTCCCACCGCGAGGCCCCGGAGATAGCCAAGGATCCGGTCGCCGACAGCTCCGACCTGTACGCGTTCGTCAGCCCCGACAAGCGCGACACGGTCACGTTGATCGCCAACTACGTACCGTTGCAGCTCCCCTCCGGGGGCCCGAACTTCTTCGAGTTCGGCGACGACGTGCGTTATGAGATCCATATCGACAACGACGGCGACGGCCGTCCGGATGTCACCTACCGGTTCGAATTCACCACCGAGATCACCAATCCGAACAGTTTTCTCTACAACACCGGTCCGATCGATTCGCTGGACAGCAGGAACTGGAACCGGCGGCAGTTCTACAGCCTGACCCGGGTGGCCGACGGCCGGGAGCACCGGCTGGCCCACAAGCTGCCCTGCCCGCCGTGCAATGTCGGCCCGCTGTCCACCCCGAAGTACGCCGAGCTGGTGCGGCAGGCCACCTACTCGCTCTCCACCGGGGAGCGGGTCTTCGCCGGGCAGCGTGCGGACGGCTTCTTCGTCGACCTGGGGGCGATCTTCGACCTCGGCACGTTGCGGCCGTTCCAGCAGTTGCACGTCGCCGGCAAGAAGATCTTCAAGGCCGAGGGGGAGCCGGTCAACGCCACCGACCGGATGAACGTGCACAGCATCGCCGTGCAGGTGCCGTTGGACCGGGTCCGCCGGAGTGCCAACCGTTACGGCGCGGGTGACCGGGCCTCGGTGATCGGGGTGTGGACGTCGGCGTCGCGCCGGCAGGTGCGGGTGCTCGGCGACCGGGGCGCTGCGGACACCGCCACCGGCCCGTTCACCCAGGTCTCCCGGTTGGGCAATCCACTGTTCAACGAGGTCATCGTGCCGATGTCCAAGAAGGACCTGTGGAACTCACTGCCGCCGTCGGAGGACAAGCGGTTCGCGCAGTTCGTCGAGCAGCCGGAGCTGGCGGCGTTGCTGCCGGCGCTCTACCCGGACGTCTTCCCCAACCTGGACAAGCTCACCAAGGCCAGGAAGGCGCGCGCCGACCTGGTGGCGATCCTGCTCACCGGCATACCGGCCGGGTTGATCGACGGCTTCACCAACACCACCGGCGACGTGCAGGCCGACATGCTGCGGCTGAACACCGCGATCCCGCGGACCCGGCAGCCGGACCGGTTCGGGGTGCTCGGTGGCGACCTGGCTGGCTTCCCGAACGGTCGGCGTGTCGGCGACGACGTGGTGAGCATCGCGTTGCGGGCGATCGCCGGGGTGACCGTCCCGCTGGTGGACAGGACGTTCCGCCCGGACGCGGCGGCCGCCGCTGTCACCCCGGGGCTGAGCGCCGCCGACGTGACAGCGCCGTTCCTCGGAAACTTCCCCTACCTCGGTACGCCGTACGACGGGTTCAACAACCCGTCGGCGGCGGCGTCCTGACCGGCGCGGGGGAGCGGAGCATGCACGAGCACGCGTACGGGCCGTCGGAGACCGGGAGCGTCGTCCTCGATCTGGGCGGCGACACCGGTGCCCTGATCGTCTACACGAGCCCGGATCTGCACGGTCGGGAGATCGAGATCAGCCGCGAGGGCGAGCGGCGGGTCCACTCGGCGGTGCGTGAGCGCCGGGTGCGCGACGGCTCGTTCCACACAGCGGTCTATCCCGATCTGCCGTCCGGAATTTATACCGTCTGGTGGGACGACAAGACGTCCGCCGGCACGGTTTCTGTCCATGGTGGAGGGATAGCCGAGTTCGTGTTGCCCAGCAGCGGTTTCGGGGTCGCCAGCTGACGTCGCCGCACGGGTTTTTCCACAGCGCCCTGTCCACATTGTGGACGGGGCGCATGTGCTGCCCGCAGCTCGACGGGCAGTCTGCGCCGTGTCGCGTTAACCTGTCCCACACCAAGATCAGCTTGGCGGTGATGGCGGCTGGCGCCGTCCTGGCGGTGACTCGTCAGGGAAGCGCCACGGCAGAAAAGTCGGGCAACTCGCCGGAGAGGGCGTTACTCGGCCGGGGTCTGAATCGATAGGGCAGGTTGCGAGGCTGGACGGCCCGAGTGGTCGTCCGGGGGTGTCGGGAGGGCGACTCCATTATCAAGTTTGGCTTGACGGCGCACGCATTACACGCGTGTAATTTGAATGGGGTTGTTCGCACGGAACGCAACAAAACGGGACCGGACGGACAAGCACGCCTTTCGCGTGGGGGGTTGCAGCGGCGATGACGCCGGTGCGCGACAAGGAGGCATTTGATGGACGGCCAGCTTGAGGTGGCCGACCTGCTCGGAAACGCGCCGGAGTGGCAGGAGCGAGCGCTGTGCTCGCAGACCGACCCCGAGGCGTTCTTTCCCGAGAAGGGCGGCTCGACCCGCGAGGCGAAGAGGATCTGTTCGCGCTGCGAGGTCAAGACGGAATGCCTTGAATACGCTCTCGGTCACGACGAGCGGTTCGGCATCTGGGGTGGGCTCTCCGAGCGGGAGCGGCGCAAGTTGAAGCGGCGGGCCGCCTGAGCGGTGCGAGGTCGGGGCGGTGGGGGCCGCCCGACTCGCCCGGCAGGTTGCCTGATCGGGTCACGGTCCGGCGTGCGGGGGCGCGCTCGGCCTGACTCGCGGGGAGCGCTCGCGGGGGAGCGCTCGGCCTGACTCGCGGGGGGACCGCTCAGGCCAGCTCGTCGGGGTCGACCCCAAGAAGGTTCGCCACCTGCTCGATGATCACGTCATGCACGAGATCGGCGAGGTCCTCACGGTCCATCGCCCGGAACTCCAGGGGTCGCCGGTACAGCACGATCCGCGGCGGCACCTCCTGCCGGCCCGGGCGGCCGGGCAGCAGCCGGGCCAGCGGGACCTCGCCGTCCTCCAGCACATCGGAGTCGTACACGTTCAGGTCCGGCGGGACGTCCTCGACGGCGAACTCGACCCCGGCCAACTCCTTGGCGAACCGACGCTCCAGCGTCTCCACGGTGTCCAGGACCAGGTCGTCGAAGACCTCGGCCTTGGTCCGCGCCAGCGGCACGGTGGCCGGCACCAGCCGCCCGCGCAGGCCGCGCCCGTGCCGGTCACGGTGCGCACGCCGGCCGGAGCCGGGGCGGCGGTGTTCCGGGCTCGTCATGAGGCAAAGGGTAGCGCCCGCGCCGGGCTCGCCAGCGGCAGCGCCGCTCGCCTGGCGCGGCGCGCCCAGGACGGGCAACTGTGATCACCACGACGGGCGTGTCGCAACGCGAAGCGATGCGCCGGACCCGGTAATGGAGATACCCTGCCGCCTGTGAGGTCACCACGGCGCTGCTCCCGTAACGGCTGCCCCCGGCAAGCGGTCGCCACATTGACCTATGTCTACAACGAGTCGACAGCGGTGGTGGGGCCGCTGGCGGCGTTCGCCGAGCCGCACACGTACGACCTGTGTGAGCCGCACGCCCGCAGCCTGACCGCACCCCGTGGCTGGGACGTGGTCCGGCACGAGGGTGAGTTCGAGCCGCCGCCGCCCACCACTGACGATCTGGTGGCGCTGGCCGAGGCGGTCCGCGAAGCCGCCCGCCCGGCCCCCGCCCCTCGCCCCCCGGACCCGGGCCAGCACCACGAGAACCCGAACCAGACCGGCCGGCGAGGCCACCTCCGCGTAATCCCGCCCAACCACTAACTGCCGGGCTCCGCCCGGCGGCCGGCCCGGCCCCGCCCTCCGGGCCCCGCCACCCTCGTTGATCAAGAGGTTTGCGTCAAAAACGCGCCGTTTGGTGACCGAAACCTCTTGATCAACCAGTGCGGGCGGGGTGGGGGCGTGGGGGCGTGGGGCGCGGGGTGGGACCTTGCGGGACGCCTTGGGGGCGTTCGGGGGGCGCCGGGGAAGCGTTCCAACACGTCCGACCGCCACACGCCGGTAAGCCGCAGACATCGGCACTCAGCGTGGTTAGCATGCGCCGCAGCGTGCACCGAGCCAAGTCACCGTGTACGCCTGGCGGGCAGGAGGGTCCGGTGGCGAACGAGGCGTTGCGGGTGGCGATGGCCGAGGCGGGGGAGACTGTCGAATCGCTGGCGGAAAAGGTTCGCGTCGACCCCAAGACGGCCGCGCGGTGGCTTGCCGCGGGGCGCATCCCGCACTCGCGTACCCGGGTCGCGGTGGCCCAGGTGCTGCGTCGGGACGCGGCCGACCTCTGGCCGGAGCCGTTCCGCCGCCGTGACCTGCCGTGGTTTCGACCGTGGGCCGAGCTTGAACAGGACGCCACCGGCATTCGGTGGTACGAGCCGCTGCTCGTGCCAGGCCTGCTCCAGACCGAGGGGTACGCCCGCGCGGTGCTGGGCACCGGTGGCCTGCTCCCACCGTCCGAGGTGGATCTGATCGTGGCGAGCCGCCTCGAACGGCAGGCGGTCCTCAGCCGCGATTCGCCGCCGCAGCTCGTGACGGTGATCGACGAGGTGGTGCTGCGCCGGCTGGTCGGCGACCGCGCCGTGATGTCCGGACAGATGACCCACTTGGCGGCGGTCGCCGAGTGGGAGCACGTGCAGGTCCGGGTCATCCCGGCCGATAGCCCGTGGCACACCGGTCTGGCGGGTCCCTTCGTGCTGGGCCGCCTGCCCGACGGGACGGAATTGGCGTATCTCGACAACCAGCTCCGCGGTCAGGTCGTGACCGATCCCGTCGACATCGCTAGCCTGGGTCGGAGGTGGGAGAGCGTCACCGGTGAGGCGCTACCCCAACGCCGGTCGATCGAGCTGATCAGGGAAGTGGCCACGACATGGACATGACCGACGCCCGCTGGCGCACGGCGACCCGCAGCAGCAACAACGGTGGTGCCTGCGTCGAGGTGGCCGACAACCTGCCCGGTCGGGTGCTGGTGCGCGACAGCAAGGACCCCGACGGCGGCACCCTGGCCTTCGCGCCGGCCGCCTGGTCGTCCTTCGTCGACGTTGTCCGTCGGTCCGACTGCTGACCCCCTGGCCGCTGATCCCCGGCCGCTGATCCCAGCCGCTGACTCCAGCCGCTGATCCACTCGGGTTCACGGAAGGCGCGGTGTCCCGGCGCAGAGACACCCCGACTTCCTGGAACGCGAGTGGATCAAGCTGAGCGTGGCCGACGCCTGCACGGGCAGTGACGCATTGGCCCCGATGCTCTTCCGGTGCCGCCGGTTTGTCATCGTGTCAGTCGTCCACGGCGCCGACCCCTGAGGAAAAGTGATGCGTACTCCCCTCCGGCCCCTCTCCCGGCGTGGACTACTCAGCGGCACTCTCGGTTCGGCTGCCCTGCTGGCCCTGGGCGGTGGCCTTGCCGGCTGCGGCACCAAGGGCGCGCAGCAGACCGAGGTCGGCTGCGTCAGCGAGGACCTGTCCGGCACCGAGCGCAAGCTCGTCTTCTCCAACTGGCCGCAGTATCTGGACGTGGATGAGAAGGACGAGTCCAAGCGGCCCAGCCTTGACGAGTTCGTCCGGAAGACCGGCATCGCGGTCACCTACACCGAGGACATCAACGACAACAACGAGTTCTTCGGCAAGGTGCAGCACCAGCTCGCCGCCTGCCAGAGCACCGACCGGGACATCATCGTGCTGAGCGACTGGATGGCGGCCCGCATGAGCCGGCTCGGCTGGATCCAGAAGCTCGACCCGGCGAACATCCCGAACGTGCGGGCCAACCTGCTGTCGTCGCTGCTCGACCGGTCCTTCGACACCGAGAACCGGCTCTCCATCCCGTGGCAGTCCGGCCTCGCCGGGTTGGCGTACAACGGCAACGTCACCAAAGAGCTGCGGACCGTCGACGAGCTGCTCACCCGCCCCGACCTCAAGGGCCGGGTGACCGCGCTCAGCGAGATGCGCGACACGATGGGCCTGCTGCTCGGTGCGGCGGGGCACGACCCGGCCAACTTCACGAGCGCGCAGTTCGACGACGCGCTCACCACGCTCAAGAAGGCCGTCGACTCAGGGCAGATCCGCAGGTTCACCGGCAACGACTACGCACCCGACCTGGCCAAGGGCGACATCGCCGCCTGCATCGGCTGGTCCGGCGATGTCGTCCAGCTATCCGGCGCGGACGAGAAGATCAAGTTCGTCGCGCCCGACTCCGGGGTGATGCTCTACAGCGACAACATGATGGTGCCCAACAAGGCCACCCACAAGGCGAACGCCGAGCAGCTCATCAACTACTACTACGAGCCGGCGGTCGCCGCGAGGCTCGCCGCGTACGTCAACTACATCTGCCCGGTCAAGGGCGCACAGGCCGAGATGGAGAAGATCGACCCCGAGCTGGCGGCCAACCCGCTGATCTTCCCCGACGAGGCCCTGCTGTCGAAGTCCACGCTGTTCATGGCCTTGGACGAGAAGCAGGAGAAGGAGTACGAGGGCAAGTTCCAGCAGGTCATCGGGGCGTGACGAGGATGGCGCGTGAAACACCCGCCGGCGATCTGCGCCTGGCCAACCTGACCAGACGGTTCGGCACCCTCACCGCGGTCGACGACCTCAGCCTGACGATCGCCCAGGGCTCGTTCTTCGCGTTGCTCGGCGCGTCCGGCTGCGGCAAGACCACCACCCTGCGGATGATCGCCGGTCTGGACGAGCCGACCAGCGGTCAGGTGCTGCTCGGTGACCGGGACATCGGCCGGCTGCGTCCGCACCAGCGACCGGTCAACACCGTCTTCCAGAGCTACGCGCTCTTTCCGCACCTCACCGTCTTCGAGAACGTGGCGTTCGGGCTGCGCCGACGCGGCATCCGCCCGGTTGACGTCGAGGTCAACCGGATGCTGTCGCTGGTGCGACTCGACGGCTACGGCAGCCGCCGCCCGGCCCAGCTCTCCGGCGGTCAGCAGCAACGGGTCGCGCTGATCCGTGCGTTGGTCAACCGGCCGCAGGTGCTGCTGCTCGACGAGCCGTTGGGTGCCCTCGACCTGACGCTGCGCAGGCAGATGCAGATCGAGCTGAAGCGCATCCAGACCGAGGTCGGCATCACCTTCGTGCACGTCACGCACGACCAGGAGGAGGCCATGGCCATGGCGGACACGGTCGCGGTGATGAACGCCGGCCGGATCGAGCAACTCGGCGCACCCGCCGACATCTACGAGTTTCCCGCCACCGCGTTCGTCGCGAACTTCCTGGGCCGGTCCAACCTGCTGGCCGGCGAGGCCGGCGGTGTCAGCGGCGGCGACGTCGTGATGACGGCGCACGGCGCGCGCTTCTCGGTGCCCGCCGGCCGGGCCCGGGCCGACCACGGCCCGGTCCACCTGGGGGTACACCCGGAGAAGCTGCTTCTGGTCGGCTCCGCCGACCAGGTGCCAGTGGGTCATCAGCACGTCACCGGTGTGGTCATCGACGCCTCCTATCTGGGGGTCAGCACGCAGTACCTGCTGCGCACCGGCTGGGGCAGCGAGCTGTCGGTGTTCGCGGCCAACACGGGGACGTCGACGCGGATCGCGGTCGGCAGTGCGGCCGTGGCGTGCTGGGATCCACGGCACGCGTTCCTGCTGCCCCGGGACGCCGCCGACACCGAACGGCCGGTCCCGGTGGTGCCGGACCAGCCGGTGGGCGCGTCGTCGTGACCCTGCTGGCTCCCACCGGACCGGGGCAGCCGCCGCCCGCGCCACCGGCAGCCCGGTCCGGGCGGCGCCGGCTCCTGCCGTACCTGCTGGTGTTGCCCGGTGTGGCCTGGCTGTTGATCTTCTTTGGTGTGCCGCTGGGGCAGCTCGCCGCAGCCAGCCTCTACGACCCCGGCGGCTCGCTCTCCACCGGGTACGCGATGACCTGGGCAGTCGGCAACTACCCGGACGTGTTGCAGGCGTACTGGCCGCAGTTCGTGCGCTCGTTCGGCTACGCCGCGCTGGCGTTGCTGCTGGCGCTGCTGCTGGGCTACCCGCTGGCGTACGCGATCGCGCAGAAGGCCGGTCGTTGGAAGAACCTGCTGCTGGTGTGCGTGGTCGCGCCGATGTTCACCAGCTTCCTGGTCCGCACGCTGGCGTGGAAGACGATCCTGTCGGACAACGGGGTGCTCGTCGGCCTGCTGCGCGACGTGCACCTGCTCGCCCCGGACGGTCGGCTGCTGGCCACCCCGTTCGCGGTGGTGCTCGGCCTGACGTACACCTTCCTGCCGTTTCTGGTGCTGCCGCTGTACGCGAGCCTGGAGCGGTTGGACCGTCGGCTGCTGGAGGCGGCCGGCGACCTGTACGCGAGCCCCGTGCAGGCGTTTCGCCGGGTGACCCTGCCGCTGTCCATGCCCGGCCTGGTCGCCGGCGCACTGCTGTTCTTCATCCCGGCCAGCGGGGACTACATCAACGCGGAGCTGCTCGGCACCCCGAACGAGTACATGGTCGGCAACGTCGTCGACTCGGCGTTCCTGGTCCGGCTGGACTACCCGCAGGGTGCCGCGCTGTCGGTCCTGCTGATGGCGGCGATCCTCGCGATGGTCTTCGGTTGGCTGCGCAGGGCCGGCACCGAGGCGGTGCGGTGAGACTCTGGCGATGGCTCGCCGACCGCTGGGTGATGATCGTGGCACTGCTGGTCCTCGGCTACCTGGCGCTGCCGATCCTGGTGGTGGCCGCCCTGTCGTTCAACCGCCCGTCGAGCCGGCTGTCGTACGACTTCAACGAGTTCACAGTGGACAACTGGCGTCGGCCGTGCGCCACCTCGGACATGTGCGACGCGGTGGTCCGCAGCGTGCAGATCGGGTTCCTCGCCACAGTGGTCGCGACAGTGCTCGGCACCCTGATGGCGTTCGCGCTGGTGCGGCACCGCTTCCGGGGCCGGTCCGCGATCAACGTGCTGGTCTTCCTGTCGATGGCCACCCCGGAGTTGGTGATGGGCACGTCGCTGCTCGCCCTCTTCGTGTCCGCCGGGGTGCCGCAGGGCTTCTGGACCGTCGTGATCTCGCACGTCATGTTCTGTGTGTCGTTCGTGGTGGTCACCGTGAAGGCACGGCTGGCCGGGATGGACCGGCGGTTGGAGGAGGCCGCCATGGACCTCTACGCCAGCGAGTGGCAGACCTTCCGGCGGATCACCCTGCCGCTGGTGCTGCCCGGCATCGTGGCCGCCGCGCTGCTGGCCTTCTCGCTGAGCTTCGACGACTTCATCGTCACGAACTTCAACGCCGGCACCACTGTCACGTTCCCGATGTACGTGTGGGGCGCCGCCCAGCGGGGCATCCCACCACAGGTCAACGTCATCGGTACCGCGATGTTCGCGGTCGCGCTGCTGCTGGTCGGGCTCAGCTCGCTGCGCGGTCGACGGGCCCGTCGCACCTCCGAGCCCGCCCGCTGACGGCATTTCGACACATCCACTGCCGCCCGCCGGTGACCGACCGTGCGACGGCACGGTGGGTGGGGATTTGCGACGCTTGTTGGCAAATGTAGCCGCACGATCGGCCCCGGCCGGCCGACCTGGAGGGTTGTCCCAGGTGTCGTCTCGTCGCCCGAGGAAGCGCCCATGGATCACCGGTGCGCGGCGAACGGCGCAGGTGACCAACGCGACGGATGATATTGCGCGCAGTGTTTGCGACGACACTCATCGCCGTGACGATGCAACCACCGCCGAATCCTGGCCCGCCGTACGCGCCGTCGTCCGGTCCGCCGCCCCGACCGAACTGGTTCCGCCGGGCCAGCCCCGCCCGCCGAGCCGCCGTGGTCCTCGGCTCGGTGACCCTGTCGGTCCTGCTGCTCTGCTGCACCGGCACCGCCATCATCAGCGCGCTGGCCGGCGAGCCGGAGCCGACCAGGACCGGCACGGCAGCCGAGGCGCAACAGCCCATCGTGGCGGCGCCCGCCGAGCCGACCGAGGGTGCCGACGCCCAGGCCGCGTCGCCGCTCGCCGCCCCATCCGCCACGCCGGACCCCAGCGACGCGGTGCCGGCCTCGCCGACCCCGGCCGACGCCGTGTCCCCGTCTCGCGCCGCGTCCACGCCGGTCGTCCGGGTGACGACCGAGACGGAGCGAGCCGCCGTGCGCTACACCGAGCGGACCGTCAAGGACGCGACCCTCGCCGAGGGCAAGCGCGTCGTCCGGACCAAGGGCGTGAACGGCGTACGGACCCTGACGTACGAGGTGACCACCACGGACGGGGTGCGCACGGCCAGGAAACTGGTCAAGTCCACAGTGACGAAGCAGCCGGTCACGCAGGTCGTAGCCGTCGGCACCAAGAAGGCGCAGTCGAAGTGCGACCCGAACTACAGCGGCTGCGTCCCGATCGCCAGCGACGTCGACTGCCTGCCCGGCAGCGGCGACGGACCGGCCTACGTTCGTGGCCCCGTCAAGGTCATCGGCACGGACAAGTACCGCCTCGACAACGACAAGGACGGCTACGGCTGCGACTGATCCTGCATGGCCTGCGATCACGCATTGTCATCTCGCGCGACCGAGACGCGGTGTGGAGCGTGATGCCTGTGAGTCATCTTGATGCCTCACAGGCATCACGGTCTCCAGTGCGAGCTATCCCCGAAGCTCGTCCCGCCCGGGAACGGCGCTCAGGTCAGGGGTCAGGCGGCCAGGCGGGAGCGGATGAGGAAGCGGACTCCGTCGGGTGCTTCCAGGGAGAAGCCGCTGCCTCTGCCCGGGACCACGTCGACGGTCAGCGTCGTGTGTTTCCACAGCTCCCACTGGGATTTCGACATCCAGAACTCGACCGGTTCCGGCACCCCGTCGACGGCCAGCGAGGCGAGCAGGACGTCGGACGAGCCGGTCCGGAACTCGCCCGCCGGGTAACACATCGGGGCGCTGCCGTCGCAGCAGCCGCCGGACTGGTGGAACATCAGTGGGCCGTGTCGCCCCCGCAGCGACCGGATCAGCTCGGCCGCGGCGGGGGTGACGGAGACGACCGGCATCAGAAGAAGCCGAGCTTCTTGGTGGAGTAACTGACCAGCAGGTTCTTCGTCTGCTGGTAGTGCTCCAGCATCATCTTGTGGTTCTCCCGGCCGATGCCGGACTGCTTGTACCCGCCGAACGCGGCATGCGCCGGGTACGCGTGGTAGCAGTTCGTCCACACCCGGCCGGCCTGGATGGCCCGCCCGGCCCGGTACGCCGTGTTCATGTCCCGGGTCCATACGCCGGCACCCAACCCGTACAGGGTGTCGTTGGCGATCTTCACGGCGTCGTCGAGGTCGGCGAAGGAGGTCACCGAGACCACCGGGCCGAAGATCTCCTCCTGGAAGATCCGCATCGAGTTGTCGCCCTCGAAGATGGTCGGCTCAACGTAGTACCCGCCCGACAGGTCTCCGCCCAGGTCTGCGCGGGAGCCGCCGGTCAACACCCGGGCTCCCTCCTGCCGGCCGATGTCCAGGTAGGACAGGATCTTTTCGAGCTGGTCGTTGGAGGCCTGCGCCCCGATCATCGTGTCGGTGTCCAGGGGGTGCCCCTGCACGATCTGCTCGGTGCGAGAAACCGCCGCGGCGAGGAAGTCGCTGTAGTGGCCCTGCTGGATCAGCGCCCGGGACGGGCAGGTGCAGACCTCACCCTGGTTGAGCGCGAACATGGTGAAGCCTTCCAGGGCCTTGTCCAGGAAGTCGTCCGATGCGGCGCTGACGTCGTCGAAGAAGATGTTCGGGCTCTTGCCGCCCAGCTCCAGGGTGACCGGTTTGATGTTCTCACTGGCGTACTGCATGATCAGCCGCCCGGTGGTGGTCTCACCGGTGAAGGCCACCTTTGCGACCCTGGCCGAGGAGGCCAGCGGCTTACCGGCCTCCACGCCGAAACCGTTGACGATGTTGAGCACGCCCGGCGGCAGCAGGTCCGCCACCAGCGACAGCCAGTAGTGGATGGACGCCGGGGTCTGCTCGGCCGGCTTGAGCACCACGGCGTTGCCGGCGGCCAGCGCGGGCGCCAGCTTCCAGGTCGCCATCAGGATCGGGAAGTTCCACGGGATGATCTGCCCAACCACGCCGAGCGGCTCGTGGAAGTGGTATGCCACGGTGTCGTCGTCGATCTCGCCGAGTGAGCCCTCCTGGGCCCGGATCGCCCCGGCGAAGTAGCGGAAGTGGTCGATGGCGAGCGGGATGTCGGCGGCGAGGGTCTCCCGGACCGGTTTGCCGTTCTCCCAGCTCTCGGCGATGGCCAGCGACTCCAGGTTCTCCTGCATGCGGTCGGCGATCCGGTTGAGGATCAACGCCCGTTCGCCCACCGAGGTGCGCCCCCACGCGTCGGCGGCGCCGTGCGCGGCGTCCAGGGCCCTCTCCACGTCGGGGGCGGTGCCACGGGCGACCTCGGTGAAGGTCTGCCCGGTGACCGGGGTGGGGTTCTCGAAGTAGGCGCCGCCGTGCGGCTTGACGTACTCGCCGCCGATGTAGTGGTCGTAACGGGACTGCCAGTGGGTGGGCGCGTCGTAGCGCGTCATGGTGACCTCCGCCGTCGATGGGGGATGACGGCGGGAAGGCTAGTTTCGCGGACGTTGCAGGAACGTTGCGCGCTCCAACGCGTACTCCCTGGCGAGCTGGTCGATGCGCGCGAGGGCGAGGGGCCGACGCGGCGCGCCCAGCGGCAACGCCCGCGCCAGGGCCTGCCACGCGACCAGGTCGTCGGCGCCGGCGGGCGTCGCGGTCCAGGCCGCGAGCAGCGCCGGGTCCGCGGTGGCCAGCACGGCCGCGCGGAGGTGACCGTCGATCAGCCGGCGCAGTCGCGTCACTCCCGGCGCGTCCGAGCCGGGCAGCAACGGCCCGGGGTACGCGTCGAGCGCGCCCGCCGCATCGCCCTGGTCCAGCCGGTGGGCGAGGGTGGTGAAGTCGGCGCGGACAGTGCCGCGCAGCCGGTAGGGGCGGGAGTCGAGCAGCTCGGGGCCGAGCACCCGGCGCAACCGGGACAGCTCGGCGCGCAGGGTGACCGGGTGCAGCCGGTCGTCGCCGTACAGGTCGAGGCCGAGCTGAACGCCTGTGCGTCCCTCCGGGTGGTGCAGCAGCAGCACCAGCAACTCGCTGTGTCGGCGACCGAGTCGGATCCGCCGGCCGTCGACCCGCAGTTCCGCCTCGTCGCGACCGAGCGCGGTCACTGTGGTGACGCCGGGCTCCACCGGTTGGCTGGCGGCGAGCTGCGCCTCGGCGGCCCGGGCGGTGGCACGGACGAGGGCCAGGCTGTGCGGATTGGCCAGGTGGTCCCCGCCGGTGATGTCGATCGCGCCGAGCAGTCGCCCGGTGGTGGGGTCGTGGATCGGCGCGGCCGCGCACGTCCAGCGTTGCACCGGGCGGCTGAAGTGCTCGGTGGCGAAGATCTGCACGCTGTGGTCGACGGCCAGCGCGGTGCCGGGCGCGTTGGTGCCGGCGTGCGTCTCGTCCCAGCGGGCGCCGGGCACGAAGTTCATCCGTTCGGCGTGCCGGAGCACGCCCGGATGCCCCTCGACCCACAGCAGTCGCCCGTCCGCGTCGCAGACCGCCATCAGGTGCGCGCCGTCCTGGGCGATGCCGCCGAGCAGGTCCCGGAACAGCGGCAGCACCCGGGCCAACGGGTGAACGGCCCGGTACGCGGCCAGGACGTCGTCGGCCAGGTCGACAGGTGGGGTGGCCTCGGGGTCGAGTCGTGCCGAGCGCTCCCAGGAGCGGCGCACCACGTCCCGCACCCGGTGTGGCGCGGCGCCGGCGGTGAGGAAGGCTTCGTGGGCGGCACCGACCTGCGCGATCCGTTCCGCCGGATCGACGCCGAACTCCAGGGCGAGCCACGGGTCAGCCATCAGGGCGACCTCCTCGGCCCCCATCGTGACGCAGCTCACCCTCGATCGCCAACCGCCGTGGCCGCCGGACCCCTGGGCGCAGACGGCGCGGCACGGGACGAAGCCGGCAGGGCGAGGGTTGCAATCGTTTGTCCGCTGGTCGCTGCCGTGGAGGATGGCTTCCGCGGGTCCTTACAGAACCCTTAACCCGGGCCTGCGACGGTATGCCGGGCAAGCGGAACTCGGGGGAGCGGACACGTGCGGGTGCTGGTGGCGGACGACGAGCGGTTGTTGGCGGACACGGTGGCCCAAGGGCTGCGCCGCCTCTCGATGGCCGTCGACGTCTGCTACGACGGTGACGGCGCGCTGGAGCGGATCGGGGTCAACCGGTACGACGTCGCGGTGCTGGACCGGGACATGCCGGGGCACACCGGTGACGAGGTCTGCCGCAGCATCACCGACTCACAGGTCGGCACCCGGGTGCTGCTGCTCACCGCCGCAGCCGGCATCCGGGACCGGGTGGAGGGTCTCGGTCTCGGTGCCGACGACTACCTGACCAAGCCGTTCGCCTTCGCCGAGCTGGTCGCCCGGGTGCAGGCCCTCGGTCGACGGTCCGCGCCGGCACTGCCACCGGTGCTCGCCCAGGACGGCCTGGCGCTGGACGTGGGCCGACACGTGGCCACCCGGGACGGCCGCCCGCTCGCGCTGAGCCCGAAGGAGTTCGCGGTGCTGCACGTGCTGCTGCGCGCGGACGGGCAGGTGGTCAGCGCCGAGGAGTTGTTGGAACAGGCCTGGGACGAGTTCGCCGACCCGTTCACAAACGCCGTACGGGTCACCGTGATGACGTTGCGCAGGAAGCTCGGCGACCCGGCGGTCATCCACACCGTGCCGAAGGCCGGCTACCGCATCGGTGGGACGGCGTGACCTGGACGCCCCGACGTCGGGTGCTGCTCGTGGGCCTGCTGGCACTGCTGGCCGGGCCGCTGCTGCCGACCATGGGCAGGTGGGTGTCGGGGGTGACCTGGACCTGGGGGCAGCAGCTCTGCGACCTGCCGGTGCCCGGTCTGATCTCGACCTGCGCCGACGTACGCCCGGGGGCGTTCGTGCTGCCCCTGCTGTCCGTGCTGCTCGTCACCGTGACCGCCCTGGTGGCGCTCTGGTTCGGTGCGGCCTGGTGCCTGCGCCCGGTCCGTGACCTCGTCGGACCGATCGGGCACCTCGGCCCGCAGAACCTCGGTCACCGGATCCGGCCCCGCGGCGGGGACGAGCTGGCCCAGCTCTCCCGCGCGATCGACGAGATGATGGAACGCGTCTCCGCCGGATACGAGGGGCAGCGACGGTTCGCCGCGAACGCCTCACACGAGCTGCGTACGCCGCTGGCGGTGCAGCGGACGCTGATCGAGGTCGGCATGGCCCAGGCGCTCACCAGTGAGCAGTTGGAGCTGTTGACCAGCCAGCTGCTGGAGACCAACGAGCGCAACGAGCGGCTGATCGAGGGACTGCTCGCACTCAGCGAGAGCGACCAGGGCCTGCGCTCGCGGATCCCGCAGCGGCTGGACACGATCGTCGAGGCGGTGCTCGCCGGGTATCAGGACCGCGCCCGGGAGGCCGGCGTCACCATCGACACCCATCTCGCACCCCGGGTCGTCGTCGGCGAACGGGTGCTGCTGGAACGCCTGGTCACCAACCTGGTGGAGAACGGGATCAAGTACAACCGGCGCGGCGGCTCGCTGACCGTCGCGGTGAGCGGCGCGCCCGCGCTGACCGTGGTCAACACCGGTCAGCCGGTGCCGGCCGAGGCGGTGGCCGGTCTCTTCGAGCCGTTCCGACGGCTCGCCCGGGACCGCACCTCGCAGGGCGGAGGCGCCGGCCTGGGGCTGGCCATCGCCCGCTCGATCACCCAGGCGCACGACGGCATCATCGCGGCCCGGCCCGCCGAGCACGGCGGTCTGCGGGTCGACGTCCAACTACCCAATGTGACCTAGCGCTCCACCCACCTCCCGGGGTCCCGCGTACCGCTGGATCCCGCCTGTGGTGTGCCCGAAAGGAGAAAGACGATGTCACACACCGTTGGCCAGGTTCGGGCCGATGTCGAGGAGGCCGCCCGCTGGCTGGCCGGCCGGGTGGTCCGCACACCCGTGCTGCGGTCCCCGGTGATCGACGGTCTGGCCGGCGCTCGGATCCTGCTCAAGGCCGAGAACCTCCAGAACGGCGGCTCGTACAAGATGCGGGGTGCGCTGCGGGCGGTCGGCCGACTCGCAGCCTCCGGCCACACTGGGGTGATCGCGCAGAGCACCGGTAACCACGCGATAGCGGTGGCGTTGGCGGCCCGGGAGCACGGGCTCACGGCCACCGTGGTGCTGCCGGTCGACGCGGCGTCGACGAAGGTCGACCGGGCCCGCGCGGCGGGGGCGCGGGTGGTGCTCGCCGGCACCGACGTCGCGGAGCGGGTGGCGGTGGTCGACGGGCTCAGCGACGAGAGCGGTCACCCGGTCGTCGACGCGTACGACCACCCGGACGTCATCGCCGGGCAGGGCACGGCCAGCCTGGAGTTGATCGAGGAGGCCGAGCGCGCGGGCACACCGCTGGACGCGCTGGTCGTACCGGTCGGTGGTGGTGGCGGGGTGGCCGGCGCGTGCCTGGCCGCCGCCGGCAGGGGCATCGAGGTGTACGGCGTGGAGCCGGTCGGTTGTGACTCGCTCGCCCGCAGCCTGGCGGCAGGTGTTCGCGTCCCGGTCGCGCCGGCGCCCACGATCGCGGACGGGCTGCGGCCGTCCTGTGTGGGTGAGCTGCCGTTCGCCATCGTGCGCGACGTGCTGCGCGGGGTCGTCCGGGTCGACGACGACGAGATCGGGGCGGCGTTCCGGCTGATCCTGATGGAGCTCAAGGTGCTCGCCGAGCCGTCCGGTGCGGCCGGCCTGGCCGGCGCGCTCCGGCTGGCCGGTGACGAGCGCGTGGGTCCCGGTCGGCGGCGGACGGTCGGCGTGGTGCTGACCGGCGGGAACGTGGAGGCGTCAGTGGTGGCTCGGTTGTCCACCCAGCGGTCCGCCACGGTGACGACTGTCGAGGGGATGGCGGCGTGAGCGCGCCTGTTCGGATCGGAATCCTGTTCGGTGGACCGTCGGCGGAGCACGAGGTGTCCTGCGCGTCCGCGCTCGGCGTGGCCCGGGCGCTCGCCGGCGGCGGCTACCGCACTGTCGCCATCGGTGTCACCCGCAGCGGCGGGTTTCGGCTGCTGCCCGACGCGCTGCTGGCCGAGCTGCGCGACCGGCCGGCCGGTGCGCGGGCCATCGACGACCGCCTGGTGGTGTCCGGGCCGTCGGTCGAGCTGCGGGCCGGTCCGCGTCCCGGCGTCGTGCAGGTCTGCGCCGGCAACGCCCCCGGCGCGGTGCACGCCGAGCTGGACGTGGTCTTCCCGGTGCTACACGGCCCGTTCGGTGAGGACGGTGTGGTGCAGGGGCTGTTGGAGGCGCTGAACGTGCCCTACGTGGGGTGCGGCATCCTCGCCTCGGCGGTCGGCATGAACAAGGTGGCGATGAAGCGGGCGTTGCGCGCCGAGGGCGTTCCGGTCACCCCGTACGTCGCGTTCGACGCGCACACCTACCGTGCGGCCGACGACCCGGAGAAGCTGGTCGTCGGGCTGCGCCGGCCGCTCTTCGTGAAGCCGGCCAGCATGGGTTCGTCGATCGGCATCTCCCGCGTCGGCGAGGGTGACGACCTGGCCGCCGCCGTTGAGGAGGCGCTGCGCCACGACCAGCTCGTCATGGTCGAGCAGGGGGTCACCGGCAGGGAGCTGGAGTGCGCGGTCCTCGGTGGCTGGCGCCCCGAGGCGTCGGCGGTGGGCGAGGTACGCGTCGCCGGCGGATGGTTCGACTACCAGCAGAAGTACTTCGGCGACAGCGATCCGATGATCGTCCCCGCGTCGCTGCCGGACGAGGTGACCGCGCGGGTTCGGGAGCTGTCGTTGCGCGCGTTCGCCGCGATCGGCGGTTGGGGCCTGGCCCGGGTGGACTTCTTCTACGACGAGACGACCGGTGAGGTGTACGTCAACGAGCTGAACACCATGCCCGGCTTCACCGCGCACTCGATGTACCCGAAGGTGTGGGCGGCCGTCGGCGTCGCCTACCGGGAGGTGGTGGACCGCCTCGTCGAGCTGGCCCGTGCCCGGCACGCCGAACGGCCGGCGACACCGGTGGGGAACACCCGATGATCCTGCTCTCCGATCCCCGGGTGGCGGCCGTGCCCAGCTCCGACGACGGCGACCCGCTGGTGGACCTGCGTGCGCTGCCGGAGCTGCGCCTCGACGGCCGCGCGGCCGACCCCGCCGGGGCGTACGCCAGGCTGCGCGCGGGAGTCGTGGACCGCCTGCTGGCCGCGCAGCGTGACCTGCCCGCCGGCATGCGCCTGCTGGTCGTCGAGGGTTACCGCCCGTACCAGGCGCAGTTGGCCATCTTCACCGGCTACCGGGACGAGCTGCGCCGACGGCACCCGGACTGGCCCCCGCAGCGACTGCACCGGGAGACCACCAAGTTCGTCTCGCCGGTCGACGTGGCCCCGCACAGCACCGGCGGGGCGGTCGACGTGACCCTGTGCACCGACGGCGGGATGGAGCTGGACCTGGGCACGGCCATCGACGCGACCCCGGAGGACAGTGCAGACGCCTGCTTCACCGACGCGCCCACGATCGGTCGCACCGCCCGCCGAAACCGGCGGATCCTGGTGGACGCTCTCGGCGGCGCGGGGATGGTGAACTACCCGACCGAGTGGTGGCACTGGTCGTACGGGGACCGTTACTGGGCGCTGATCACCGGTGCGCCGCGCACCCGGTACGGGCCGGTGGGCCTGGCCGCCGCACGATCGATACCCGTCCCGGCTGAACGGTAGGGCGCTCCCGTCCGTACCAGGTGAGTGAAGGACACCACCGAGGACGGGAGTGACGGCGATGAGGGTGCAGCGCAGGCACGTGCTGGCGGCGACCGTGGCGGTCGTCGCCGCCGCGGGTGTGGCGGTGGGGACCAGCTTCGGGTTCGCCGGCACCACCCCGGCACGGTCGTCCGTCTGCTCCGGCTCGGTCACGTTCTCGGCGGAGGGCGGTGCGCCGGCGGCCACCAGCGACCGTTTCCCGGTGGGTACCCGGTTGCGGGTGACCAACCTGGACAACAACCGGGCTGCCACGGTGACGGTGACCGGCCCGTCGGGTAGCTGTGTGCTGCTCAACGCCGCCGCCATGGAGCTGGTCCGGGAGCCGGGCAAGAACGTGATCCGCCGCAACGTGGTGGAGCGGCTGGACGGAGCGGCGCCCGTCGGGCAGCCACCTGCCGGCACGGTCCGTCCCGGCGTCGCGTCTCCCGGCGCGCCCGGCCCGGCACCCAGCTCGGCCTGCTCGGGGCCGATTACCTTCTTCGCCGAGGTCGGGGCGCCCGCGGCGACCAGTGGACAGTTCCCGGTGGGCACCCGGCTGCGCGTGACCAACCTGGACAACAACCGGGTGACGACGGTGACGGTGACCGGCCCGTCGGGCAGTTGTGTGCTGCTCAACGACGCGGCGATGGCGCAGATCCGGGAGCCGGGCAAGAACCTCATCCGCCGCAACACGGTCGAGGTCGTCCGCTGACCCTCCAGCCTCAGTCGGCCTGCCAGGTGCCGTCGTCGCGGACCCGGGCCGGTGCGCGGCCCAGCAGCAGAGTCGTCAGCGCGCTGTCGATGGAGTCGCCGAGGAACCACTCGCCGGCCTGATCGAGCGCGAAGACCCGGCCACGCTCGTCCACTGCGAGGATGCTGTCCTGCTGCTCGGTGCCGATCGGAAAGAGGCGTACGCCGAGGACAGCGCCGAAGTCCGCGAGGGTGTCGGCGGTGTGGGCGATGGTGTGCGGGCGGATGTCGAAACGGGAGATCCACACCTGCTCGCCCCGCCCGCGCCGCGCGCCGACCAGGCTGGGAAACGCGGTCAGCGCCTCCACGGCCGCGGGAAAGACCGTGTGCTGATGGGTCAGCCCCGACACGGCGGTGACGTCCCGCACGGCCGCGGCGGCCATGATCTGGTCCCCGATGTGCGGTCGCCACCCGGCCGCGACCAGCGCGTTGGCGACCTCCGCCGGGAAGCGCCCAGGTTCAGGGTCGGTTGCCGCCGGCGCACGCCAGGGTTCGGTGTATGCCCGAGCCGACTCCGGCAGGACGTTGGCGCGCACCAGGAAGGTGATGCACGAGTCGCAGGGCAGCTCGGCGGGGCCACCAGCCGGATCGCCCGGCTCCCGGATCCGGAAGATCTCGAACCGGGCACCCCCCAGCAGCGCCGCCGCCTCGGCCCGACCCATCGGCGCGATGCCCTCGGCGGCCCGGCGGTGGTCGTACTCGTGCAGGACGTCGGAGACCACGATCAGCTCGGCGTGCGACTCCCCGCCCCGGACCAGATCGCCAGGGGGTAGCTGGTCCAGGTAGTCGCGGACCAGCGGGTGATGGTTGAGCGGGACGTCGGCCCTGGTGCCCTGGGCGGTCCAGATCCGCCCGTCGAGCGCCAGATGGGCGGCGGTGTTCGGGGTGGCTGCCCGGTGGATCTCCCGGGCCAGCAGACTCGACGGGTCGACGGTGCGGGGAGAGGCCGGCCCGGTGGGACGGCTGCGTCGGTACAGATCCGCCACCACGTCGCTCGGCACCCGCGGCCAGGTGGTGACAGTGCCGGTCTGCTTGTCGATGACCGTCGTCGGCAGGTCCCCCGGGACCGTACGCACCTCGGTGGGCACCACCGACGTGATGACGAAGCCGAGGTCGAACTCGTCGACCATCGCTGTGCACTCGTGCCCGAGGCGCTGCGAGTCGCGGCGGGCCCAGGTGGCCGCGAGCTGCTCGGCCTGTTGACGGTCGATCACGCACTGAAACTACCGGACTACACGGATCGATGGCAGCCGGTATGGTGCTGCTCTACCGACGGTGACGGGAGGGGCGGCGGTGAGCGAACATGTGGACCGGCACGCCAACCGCGAGCTACGGGCCCGGTTCGACGACGTGTACGGGCAATATCAGCAGCTCAGGTCCGGTTTGGACACCCTGCAGACGAGGCTCGCCGAGCTGCGGGTGACCCGCCGCTCGGCCGACGGGCAGGTCACCGCCACCGTGGGGGCCCGGGGCGAGGTCATCGAGGTCGAGCTGACTCCGGCCGTCTACCGCGAGCGGGACGCCGGGGCGCTCGGCCGAAAAATCACCGAAACGATCCGGGCCGCCGCGACCGCCGCCGCCGACGCCACCCGCGACCTCGTCGCCGAGGCCGTGCCGGCCAACTCCGGCTCGATGGACTTCCTGCGCACCGGCGACTACGCGGCCCTGCTCGGCCGGGCCGACGCCGTGCTCGGCAGGCGTGAGGGGACGGCATGACCGACGGGCAGCTCTGGCTCGATCCGTCCCGGGCGCGTCGGGGCGGTGCCGACCTGGCGCTCGCCGGCGAGGCGGTCACGGCCCGTCGAGCAGCGGAAGGCGGTGCGATCGAGGCCGCCAGCGGTGCCCGGCCCTGGGGCCGCGACGACATCGGCGCCGCTTTCGAACGCAACTACCGCGCGATCGAGCAGACCGTGCTGCGGGCCTGGGCGGGCGTCGGGCATCAGCTCACCGAGTTGGGCGGCGACGTGGTCCGGGCGGTCGACGCGAGCGTGCAGACCGACGGGGCCAGCGCCGCCCGGTTCGGTCGGGTCACCGACCAGCGCTGACGGCCGACGATCCCGATGAGCGTGCTGCCGAGCCCGATCCCGCACCCCCTCGACCACGCACCCTGGGACGTTCCGGGCTGGATCTACGAGGCCCTGGACTGGGTGGTCGGGGTGCAGTGGCCGGAGGGCAACGAGCGGGCCGTCTGGGACGTCGCCGACCAGTGGTACGAGGTCGCCACAGTGCTCGCCGGCCCGCACACCGACGCCGCCACGGCCGCTGCCGAGGTGCACAACGGGTATGGCGGGGTCGGGGCCGTCGACGCGGCGTTCGTGGCGGCCTGGCGGGAGATCGCCGAGGGTGCCGACGCCCCGCTGCCCGTGCTGCTCGCGGTCACCGCCGACCTGGGCCGGCTGGTCGAGGAGTGCGGCTGCGACATCGAGGGCGCCAAGCTGGAAGTCTGGATCGAGCTGGGCATCCTGGTCATCGAGTTGCTCTCGGTGGCGGTCGCGGCGGTGCTGACCGCCGGTGCCGCAACCCCCGCCGCCGGCGCGGCGATGACCGCCACCCGGCTGCTGATCCAGCAGATCTTCAAGCGGCTGATGGGTCAACTGGCCAGCAAGTCCCTCAGACACGGGCTCAAGGAGGCCGGCGAACGGGCCGCCAAGGAGGTCACCCGGGGTGGCGTGCGAGGGCTCGCCAAGCGGGCCACCCGTGGAGGGTTGGAGGAGGCCGCCGAGGAGAGCGGCGTCAGCCTGGCCACCCAGGCGTACCAGAACTCCACCGGGCGGGCGCACGGCCTGGACATGACCGACCTCGGCGCATCGGCGGTCGGCGGGCTCGCCGGCGGGGCCGTGGCTCCGCTCGCCGGCCTGGGCCGGCACGCCACCGGGCGGGCGGCCCGGGTCGGGGAGCACCTGGGGCGGGAGATGACCGGCGAGGTGCTCGCCGACAGCGCTGCCAGCCTGGCCACCGGCCAGGGTCTCACCTCGGTGGAGGACGTGGCACGCGCTGCCGCGTCCGGGGCCACCGGCTCGGCGACCGGCCAGACCGACCACGCGTTACGGGCACGACTCGACGCGCAGGCCAACGCCCTCGCGGGGGCGTCATTCGCCAGCCCGTCGCTTCCGTCCGTGGCGGCGGTGTCGGGGGATTCGGCTCTCTCGGGGGCGGCGTCCTCCTCGGGCGGGGCTGCTTCTCTGGGCGCGGCCTCGTCTGTGGATGGGGCGTCTTCTTCGGGCGCGGCCTCGTCTTCGGGTGCGGCGTCTTCCGGGGGCGCGCCTTCTGCGGCGGGTGTTGTGCCTTCGGGGGAGATCTCGTCGCCGGTGGTGCCGGTGCAGGCGACGGCAGTCGCCGCCACGTCACCTGACCAGCTGACGCCGCTACGCGCCGAGATGCCGACGGAGCCGGGCGTTCACCCGTCGCGGGTGACCGATCTGCCGCCCGTCGCCGCCTCCGCCCTGCCCGCGGTTGCCCCCGAGCTGCACGGGTCGTCACCATCCTCAGTGGGTGCGGTGTCCGGCGTGGACGCCGCCGACCGCTCGCTGCGCCCGTCCGAGCCCACGCCGTCGACGGATGGGCCCCTGTCGAAGGTGGTGGGCGCGGCACACCCGGTCGCGGCCGACCCGACGCTCTCGTCGGTGGCTGCTGATCCGACGCTCTCGTCGGTGGGCACCGATTCGCGGCTCTCGCCGATGGCCGCACCTGCGGCCGGGACCTTCGAGCCGAGCAGCGGACCGGCCACCGGTGTCACGCCGGGCAGTTCGCCGCACACCCCCACCGCTGGCCCGGTCACGTGGTCTCCGTCGACCGGCGCGTCCCCACCGACGACCACCGTCGGCCCGACAACGCCGGTCACCTTCGGTGCCCCAAGCACGACCAACCGCCCGTCGGTCACACCGACGGTGGTGGGCCGATCCGCCGTGCCATCGCGCGCCCCGACACGGGAGGCGCGCCCACCCGACCATCCCGCCAGGGGCAGGGCGTCGATCCCCGTCGAGGTGGTGTTCGGCGATCCGGTCGTGCCAGCGATCGACCCCGACGACTGGTACGCGGCGCAGTGGGCCGCCGAGGCGGAAGCCGCCGAACGGCGGCGCTACCAGGGCCACTACGAGTCGCAACGGACCGGCTTCGAGAACAACCGCCGGCAGGCGGAGGCCACCCGACTGCGCGCCCGGGCCGCGGAGCACGATCGCCGGGCGGTCGAGTACGCCACCTACGCCCGGCAGTTGCACCAAGCAGGTCACCGACAGTGGGCCGACGGCTGGCAGCGGGCCGCGAACGACGAGACACGCGCGTACGCCCAATGGCGTGACCTCGCGGATGCGGTGCTGGCCGGCACCACGGCGCCGCCGGTCGTGGATCTCGGCGCCGGCACCTTCGAGCACGCGAACAGGGACGTCGGCGCGCTCGCGCTCGGCGCGGTGGAAACTGCCGGGCCGTCCCGGCTCACCGGCGACGACGTTCCCCCGCCGATCGACGATTCCCGGCCGTATGGGCGGCCCGGGGGGCTGCGCCCACCGCTCGCCCTGCACCAGGTCGACGTCGAACGGCAGATGCCCCGCGAGTGGGACGGCAGGATCACCCGCACCGCCGACCCCCGACGGGGCGGCTGGTTCCGACTGCTGAACGACGGAGGTCCCGCAGCCGACGCCACCCGGGGCATCAACTGCCTGGACTGCACACTGTCGTTGTTCGAGACCTGGGTGCACGGGCGGCCACGAGTGTCGGCGCCGCGTACCTTCGACGGCTACCTGGACGGGGACATTCGGCGCCCGATCCGCGGCGAGGCAGGCGGCCCGGGCCGGGTGGAGGACGTCACCGGTGGGCGCTTCCAGCAGCTCCTCGCCCCGCCGTCCGGCCAGCGTCCGTACGCCGAGCAGGCACGGCAGGCCGCCGACCGGGGCTACCGCAACCTGCGCGACCAACTGCTGCTGGGAGGCCACGGCAGCTACGCGTTCGTGGTCACCGAGTGGCCGCACGGCGGTTCCCACGCCTGGGTGGCGCTCAACCAGAACGGCACCGTGCTCTACGTCGACCCGCAGAACGGGGTGGTCCAGGACCGTCCCCTGTATCCCGACGTGGTGGGCATCGACGCGCTGGTGCTGAGCGGGGACGGGCGACCGATGCCGCTCGGCGGGCTGCCCCGGGGCCGGTTCAGTGAGCGGCCCGACCTGCCGGACCATCCGTCGACGGACGACAACGGCGGCCACGGTGACCCGTACATCAACCGGATGTACCTGCTGCTGGACGGCCCGGGCTCGGCAGATGTGGGTGACGTTGAGCCCGTCGACACCTCGTCCGGCGCTTTTCGGGGCCACCCCTCGACGAGCGGTCCGGCCCCTGTCGTCTCGATGGCAGACACCCTGGATGAGATCTTCGCGGCCGGAGTGAGTCCCGCCGACTTCGCGGCGGCGATCGACCCGCCTGCGCTCCGTCGTCTGGTACCCGACCTGGATGAGTCGTCGGCGCGGGATGTGGCGCGGCTGTTCGGCGACGGCCGGGTCCGCGACATGCTCGATCACGCACGGAGGGAGCCGCCCGCCAACGAGCCCGAACTGGCCGAGCGTCTGACCCGGGAGTTGGTGCGGCATCCAGACCTGGCGCGCCTGATCCTGTCGGCACCCGAACTCGCGAACTCGCTGACCGCACGCCCGTTGACTCTCTATCACCTGGCTGGTCATCAGCAGGCCATCGACGTCCTCGCCGAGGTGCTCGAAGACGTCGCCCGGTCGGAGGCTGTGTCGTCGGAGGCGGCGACCGACAGGGTCGCGGACCAGCCCCAGCCGACGCCGCTCACCGACGACCAGCGGCGGATCAGCGCGAGTATCCGACTGCCGGATGATTCGGCGAACCAACCGGGATTCGACAAGCGCCGTCAGGCTGACCCCTCATATCGGCAGCATTACCTGGACAGCCTCTACGCGGCGGCAGCGGTCGCCCAGACCGAGCTGAATCAGTTGGCGATGTCCCTGGCCCAGGTCGGTGATCGACGTGTCGGGGAGCCGGGCTGGCGTTCTCAGCCCAAGGACCGTCGCCGTGCCGAGGACAAGGTGGACAAGCATCAGGGCGACGCGTCCATGTTGCTCGATCTGGCGGGTGCGAAAGTCGAGTTCCGTAACCTCGATGACCTCTACGCGGCGCTTGAACGAGTAACCAACCACCCTGCCGCGGTCATCGTAGGCTATGACGATCGCTTCATTTCACCCATGGACAGCGGTTACCGGGATGTGCAGCTCGTGCTCCAGATGAGCAATGGACATCTGGCTGAGTTCCGGCTGCACCTGGCGGCCCTCGACGCAATCGCGGTTTGGGAGCATGTTCTCTATGAGGTTCGTCGCGACGTGGAAGCTCTCGCCGAGATAGATGGCCGAGCCCTGACGGCAAGCGAGCGTGCTATCACAGCCGGTATCCGGCGTCGTGAACGACAGCTGTTCTGGCAAGCATTGCAGTCAACATTCGAGGGGAAAACCTGATGGTTGAGGGTCTGTTACTTCCCTCCTACTACCTCTACTACCACTCCCCGGTCAAGATTGTGGAAACGCCAGATGGAGGTGCCAGAGTGTGGCGCGTCTCCATCGATACGGGTGGCTGGCACGAGAAGAACGAGATCTTTACAGAGATCACGCTAGGCGTTGGGGGAGATATTTTTCGGCGTACCCCTGAGGAGTTCGTGCAGGAGGTGGAGCGCTTTCGGGCTCACTATCTGGAGGGCAACGGCCCGATATTCGCTCTCTACGAGACGATACAGGCGGTCAGAGATGTGGCGAAGGCCGAAGATCGCCACCTGACGTCGAAGGAGCGAGCCCTCATTCACGGGATCCGACAGCGGACGTTCGTGATGTTCGAGGAGCAGCTCCGCGCTGCCGGTGATCCGGGCGCGGACCCTGATATAGCGAGGGCAAAGTAGGCGTTGCTTCGCGAGCGGATCGATGGAAGGGCGGGTCGGTGACGACCGTAGGACTGGACGCTCGGTTGGTGCGGGCGCAGGAACGTTACGAACGGGCGGTGTTCGGTGGCGACGCGAAGCCGCTGGACGAGGCCGAGCGGGATCTCGCGGCGCTGGACGCTGATGTGGCTCTGACCCGTGGCCGGATCCTGCACGCCCGCTTCATCGACACCGGTTCGGAGGACCCTGCGGAGCTGCCGCTCTTCGGACGGGCAGCCGCCATCTACCGCGAGCTGGGCGACGCCCGTGGTGAGGGCGAGTCTCTCTTCTGGGTGGGCGCGGTCCACCAGGTGATCCGGCAGGACCAGGTGACCGCTGCCCCTGCCTTCGCCCGGGCTCGGGAGTTGGCTACCGCGGCGGGGGACGAGCTGACTCTGTCGTACGTGCTGCGGCACCTCTGCTTCGCCGAGCAGGCCGCCGGTCGCGTCGACGCGGCGCGGCAGTTGCTGACGGAGTCGACCCGGCTACGCCGGAAGTTGTCCTTCACCGCGGGGGTGGCGGCGAACCTGATCGGTCTGGCGGACCTGGCGGCGGGCGACGGCGATCGGGACGCCGCCCGTGAGCTGCTCGACGAGGCCGCTGGGCTGGCGGCCGGCAGTGGCGCCCATGGGGTCGGCCGGTGGATCGAGCAGGCCCGCGACCGGTTGGGCCTTGCCTGACCGAACGTAGGTCGCCGCTGTCGCGGAAGGCAGGCGGCGCGGGCGGGAAAGTGGCAGAGCCGAATAACATCGACGCATGGCAAGACCCGGTACGGAGAGCATCAAGTCCAGTCTCTGGGCATGGCCGGTCGGCATCATGATCGGTCTGGCTGTCGGCATTCCCGTTTTCGGTTCGAAGGGCGGGGTGGCCTTCGGTGTCGCCCTCGGGGTTGCCTTCGCGGTCGCCTTCGGTGCGACCAGACGTCGGACCGGCGGCGACCCCGTCGGCGGGGCGGCGGGGCGAGATGTCAGCTCCACGGACGCGGGTCAGGGCAGCATCTCGACTGACGACGCCACCGTGGCTCACGCCGATGGCTCGCGCCGAGGGTGATCGACTCCGGTTTGGTGAAATCGGGGCATCCGGGTCCTTCGGATAGCCCGATTTTCATGAAGTCGAGTGGATCACGGCCGGACGCGGCGCCGGGGCGAGCGGCGGCGGCGCTGGGGCTAGCAGCGCTGAGCCGTGTGGTGGTGCCGGGCAGTGTGGCGGAGGCGGTGGCCGTACAGGAGGAGTTGCGGCCATTGGTCGACCTGGTCGGGCCGGGCCCCAGCGCGCCCGTGACGGTGGCCGGCCTGGACGTCGCGTACGGCCAGGGTGGTGACCTCCTGGCGGCGGCCGTGACGGTGCTGGACGCCGCGACGTTGGAGGTGGTGGATTCCGCGGTCAGCGTGGAAGAGCCCGCGTTCGACTACGTGCCGGGGTTGTTCGCCTTTCGTGAGTTGCCCGCGCTGCTCACCGCGTTGGACCGCCTGAGCGTCCTGCCCGACCTGCTGGTCTGCGACGGGCACGGTCTGGCCCATCCGCGACGGTTCGGGCTGGCCTGCCACCTTGGCGTGGTCACCGGGCTGCCGGCGATCGGGGTGGGGAAGACGCCGCTGGTCGGGACGTGGGATCCGCCGGCCGCCGAGCGGGGTGCGTGGTCGCCGCTGCGCGACGGCGGTGACGTCGTCGGCCGGGTGTTGCGCACCCAGGACGGGGTGAAGCCGGTCTTCGTCAGCGTCGGGCATCGGATGAGCCTGGAGAACGCGACAGCGCAGGTGCTCGCGCTGGCCCCGCGCTACCGGCTGCCGGAGACCACCCGCACCGCCGACCGACTCAGCCGCGACGCCCTCGCCGGCGCCGAACAGACCGACTGACCGCGCCGAGCGCGCCGACCCGACCCCGCCGAGCGCCGACCCGACCCCACCGCGCACGCCGACCCGACCCCACCGCGCGCCGACTGATCGCGCCCGGCGGGCCGGTCGGAACGCGCTCCGGTCGGACCCGTGCCGACCTTCTTCGCAGGTCGGCGGGCCGGGCCGTAAACCGTAACGCCGCACACATCCGGGCCGCTCTATGACCGATGGGGTAGGTGGGCCGGTAGTAGCCTGACCCGCGGACCCCACCCGGGGAGAACGGCGAGGTGATCATGACGGTGCGTCGACGCGCGGCACAGCTCGCGGCGGTCTGCGGTCTGGTGGGCGGCCTGGTGATGCTCGGTGCGTCACCGGCGCTGGCCGACGAGGACTCGGTCCGGGTGGGTGCGGCCAGCAGCTTCGCCGCCGGCGGATCCCCGCAGGGGGTGAACGTGGCGGTGCGCAAGCGCACCAATGGGTGCGTCCTGCTGCGTACCGCGCTGGGTCTGCGTCTTGAGGGTCTTGAGCCAAGCCAGGTGAAGGTCGAGGTCAACGCGGGCGGGCGCTGGTTGCCGGTGGGCGTCTCGGGTGGCGGCGGCACGGTGGCCACCGTGCCGACGTCGCCGACGAAGCCGACCCTGTGCAAGGGCAAGGGCATCACCGTGCGATACCGGGTGGCGTTCGCCGCGGGTGTCCCGGGTGGTCGACTCGTCGTCAGCGGCGCGGGTGTCAGCGCCATCGGTCAGGAGTTGGGTCGGGGCAGCGACACGGCGAAGGTGGCCGGCGCGCGGGTCACCCCGTCGCCGACGCCGTCGAAGAAGCCGACGCCCACCCCGAGCCCGTCCGAGGTCGTGGCCGTCGACGAGGCGGTAAACCCGGCCGCCCCGGGTGTTGTGTCGAGTGCCCCGAACACCACGGCGACTGCCGCGGAGTCGTCCGGAGGAGGTTCGATGGTGATGTTCTTCGGCATCGTGATGGTGGCGGTCGGTCTGCTGCTCATCGTGCTGCTGGTGCGTCGTTCGCGGCAGGACCGCAAGCCGTCCGACCAGTCGCCCGAGATGCTGCCGGGCAACCCCGGTGGCACCACCTACCGCGCCGGCGGTGGGTCGCCGGCCGCGCCCGGTCGCCCCGGCCAGGTGTACGGCCAGCAGCCACCGGCTGCCGGCTGGGGTGCCGTGCCGTCCCCGCGCCCCGCCACCGGTGGGGTCTACGGTGCGCGTCCCGGTGGTGCCGGTGCGGTCCCGGAGGCGACGCAGCCGATGCCGGGGACACCCGGAACTCGACCGCTGCCCGGGGACCCGCCGACGGATGAGGGCGGCCACACTGTCTTCATTCCCCGGCTCCCGGGCTGAGCGGGGCGAGACACGAACCCTCCGTTAGGCTCAGGACCGGTGTCCAACTGCGGCCAAGGAGCGGAACACGTGTCTGATCTGTCCCAGATTGTGAAGGCGTACGACGTCCGAGGGACGGTGCCGGACCAGTGGGACGAGCGGGCCGCCGAGGCACTGGGAGCCGCATTCACCCAGCTGCTCAACTCCACCGACGAGCCGGGCGACGCGGTCGTCGTCGGGTACGACATGCGGGCCACCTCGCCTGGGCTGGCCGCCGCGTTCGCCGCCGGCGTACGGGCCGAGGGGCGCTCGGTGATCGAGATCGGGCTCGCCTCCACCGACCTGCTCTACTTCGCCTCCGGCTCGCTCGACCTGCCCGGTGCGATGTTCACCGCCAGTCACAACCCCGCGCAGTACAACGGCATCAAGATGTGCCGCTCCGGTGCCCGGCCGATCGGCCAGGAGAGCGGCCTGACGGAGATCCGGGATCGGGCCCAGGCCCTCCTGGACTCGGGCGAGGCCCGTCCGGCCGGTGAGCCGACCCAGCCGGTCGAGCGACGTGACATGCTCCCCGACTATGCCGCCTACCTGCGCAAGCTGGTCGACCTCTCGGGCATCCGGCCGCTGAAGGTCGTCGTCGACGCCGGTAACGGGATGGGCGGTTTCACCGTCCCCACCGTGCTGGGCGACGCCGCCCTGTCGCCGCTGCCGCTGGAGATCGTGCCGCTCTACTTCGAGCTGGACGGCAGCTTCCCCAACCACGAGGCCAACCCCCTGGACCCGGCCAACCTGGTCGACCTCCAGCGCGCGGTGGTCGAGCACGGTGCCGACATCGGGCTGGCCTTCGACGGTGACGCCGACCGGTGCTTCGTGGTGGACGAGCGCGGCGAGCCGGTCTCGCCGTCGGCGATCACCGCCCTTGTCGCCGCACGTGAGCTGGCCAAGCACCCGGGCTCCACCGTGATCCACGGTCTGATTACCTCCAGCGCGGTCGCGGAGATCATCCGTGAGCACGGGGGGCAGCCGCTCGTCGCCCGGGTCGGGCACTCCTTCATCAAGGCGGAGATGGCCCGCACCAATGCCGTCTTCGGCGGCGAACACTCCGCGCACTACTACTTCCGTGACTTCTGGTTCGCCGACACCGGAATGCTCGCGGCGATGCACACGCTGGCCGCGTTGGGTGAGCAGTCGCTGCCACTGTCCGTGATGGCCGGCGAGTTCGAGCGTTACGTCGCCTCGGGCGAGATCAACTCGACGGTGGCCGACCAGGCGGCGGCGGTGGCCGAGGTGCGGGCCGCATACCCGGACGCGGTGGCCGACGAGATGGACGGTCTCACCCTGCGATTCCCCGACGGCGCGTGGTTCAACCTGCGCGCCTCCAACACCGAGCCGCTGCTGCGGCTCAACGTCGAGGCGCCCACCCGGGATCGGATGGTCTCGCTCCGGGACGACGTGCTGGACCGCGTTCGCCGATAAGATCGCCTGCGCCGGTCGGCACCGCCGCCGGTGAAGCCGCACACGTGGAAGGAGCCGTGCCATGGCCCTGGATCCGCAGTTGCTCGAGATTCTCGCCTGTCCGGACACGCACCACGCCCCGCTCACCTACGACGCCGAGGCGCAGACGTTGACCTGCACGGAGTGCGGTCGCATCTTCGAGGTCCGCGACGACGTGCCGGTGCTGTTGCTGGACGAGGCGCGCGGCGGCCCCGGGCAGCCGTCGTGATCGACGGTACGGCCGGGGTCAGCGGACGTCGCGATGCCGATGAAGCCCTGCTCGACAACCCGGAGGCGCTGGCCGAGCACGACCCGGGCGGCATGCTCCGGCACACGGCGTCGGCCGGTGCGCAGGTCCGCGAGAGCGCCGCACTGGCTGCCGAGGCGAACCTGGCGGTGCTCGCCGACGACGGGCGGCCCCGAGCCGTGGTCATCGCCGGCATCGGCACGGCGGGGCGTACCGGAGACGTGCTGGCCACGGTCGCCGGACCGCGCTGCCCGGTCCCGATCATCGGGCACCGCAGCGCCGGCGTACCCGGTTGGGTGGGCGCGGCCGACGTGGTGATCGCGGTGAGCGCGTCCGGCCGTAGCCCGGAGGCGCTCGGCGCGGCCGAGGCGGCGCACCGGCGCGGTGCCCGGCTGGTCGCCGTGGGTGCCCCCGACTCGCAGTTGCAGTCGATCGCCGAGCAGGCCCGGGCGCCGTTCATTCCGGTGCCCCGGCGTGCTCCGGCCCGGGCCAGCCTCTGGGCGCTCACCGTGCCGGTGCTGCTCGCGGCCCGTTCCCTCGGGCTCGTGAAGGTCAACGAGGCGGACCTGGCGGAGACCGCGGCCCGGCTCGACGCGGATGCCGACCGCTGCCGGTCCGCCGCCGAGTCCTTCGTCAACCCGGCGAAGTCGCTGGCCCTGGCCCTGGCTGGCTCGATCCCGATCGTCTGGGGCTCGTCCCCACTGGCCACCGTGGCCGCCCGCCGGTTCGGCGACACCCTGTCGGCCAACGCCCGCTACCCGGTGGTCACCGGGGCGCTCGGTGAGGCCGGCCGGGGTCGGGTCGGGCTGCTCGACGGCGTCTTCGGCGGTCTGGCCGAGGGGGAGCGGGACATCTTCGCCGACCCGGCCGAGGACGACGGCGAGGGCACCCGACTGCGGTTGGTGCTGTTGCGCGACGGCGGGCTCAACGCCGAGGACGACACCGACGAGCCCTTCGCCGTCGAGGAGCGCCGCGCGGACGCGGTGCAGACCCTCGCCGAGCGCCGTGGTGTGCGGTGCGACGTGGTGACCGCCGAGGGTGGCTCCGCGTTGGAGCGGCTGGCCTCGCTGATCGCGGTCCCGGACTTTGCCTCGATCTACCTTGCCCTGGCCCATGGGCTGGACCCGATGGCCGTGCCGGCCATCACCGAAATGAAGGAGCTGTCGAACCAGTGAACGAACGCAATGGGCGGCGCATCATGCGCGGACCGTTTGGCTTCGTACGGCGAAGCGGAGCGGTGGCATGAGCGCCAACGGTGGGACGAAGGCGATTGTCGCCGCCCTGCTGGCAAACGTCGGCATCGCCATCACCAAGTTCGTCGCGTTCCTGCTGACCAGCTCGTCGTCGATGTTGGCCGAGTCGGTCCACTCGGTCGCCGACTCCGGCAACCAGGCACTTCTGCTGCTCGGCGGCAAGCGGGCCAAGCGGGCGGCCACCCCGGAGCACCCGTTCGGGTACGGCCGGGAGCGCTACATCTACGCGTTCATCGTGTCCATCGTGCTGTTCAGCATCGGTGGCCTGTTCGCCTTGTACGAGGCGTACCACAAGTGGTCGGATCCGCACGGGATCACCGAGTGGCAATGGGTGCCGATCGTCGTGCTGGTGGCGGCGATCATCATGGAGTCGTTCTCCTTCCGGACCGCCATCAAGGAGTCCAACCACGTCCGGGGCAACCAGTCCTGGGTGCGCTTCATCCGCCGGGCCAAGGCGCCCGAGCTGCCGGTGGTGCTGCTGGAGGACTTTGGCGCCCTGGTCGGTCTGGTGTTCGCGCTGTTCGGTGTGACCATGACGCTGATCACCGGCAACGGTGAGTGGGACGCCGCCGGCACCGCGATGATCGGCGTGCTGCTGGTGCTCATCGCCATCGTGCTGGCAATCGAGACGAAGAGTCTGCTGCTCGGCGAGGGTGCCGAGGCGTCCGACGTCGCCGCCATCGAGCGAGCCGTCACCGAAGGCCCCGAGGTGGAGCGGATCATCCACATGAAGACGCTCTACCTGGGCCCGGAAGAGCTGATGGTGGCCGCGAAGATCGGCGTGCCGGCGTGCGAGAGTGCCCAGGACCTGGCCCGGGGCATCAACGCCGTGGAGGCGCGGATCCGCGCCGCGGTGCCGACCGCCCGGGTGATCTACCTGGAGCCGGACATCTACAGCGTCGCCGCCGCCGAAGCCGGCACCGGCACCGCTGCTGACACCGCCGCGCCGCAGCCAGAGGCCGAGCGGTCCGGGGGCTGACTGGTGGAGCCACTGTACGGACCGATCCGCGACTACGCGTGGGGGTCTCGTTCGGCCATCGCTCTCCTCCAGGGGAGGTCGGTGCCCAGCGAGGGTCCGGAGGCGGAGCTGTGGTTGGGCGCCCATCCGGGCGCCCCGGCCAGCGTGATCCGTTCCGGCCTCCGGGTGAGCCTCTGTGACCTGGTGCGGGACGAGCCGGGGCAGTGGCTCGGCCAGCGGGTGTCCGAGCGGTTCGGCAGTCGCCTGCCGTTCCTGCTCAAGGTCCTCGCGGCCGATGCTCCGCTGAGCCTCCAGGCTCATCCGGACGCCGAGCAGGCCCGGGCTGGCTTCGCGGCGCAGGCCGGGCGCCCCGAGGGGGAGCGCAACTACTCCGACCCGCACCACAAACCGGAGTTGCTGGTCGCGCTCACGCCGTTCGAGGCGCTGTGCGGTTTCCGGGACCCGGCGGAGTCGGCGGAGGCGCTCGCCGCGTTCGGCGTACCGCAGTTGGCGCCGGTGGTCGAGGCGTTGCGGGCCGGGCCGGCGGGGCTGAAGACGGCGGTACGGACGCTGCTCGGCTGGCCGGTCGAGCAGCGCGACGAGTTGTTGGGCGCCGTGCTGGCGTCGTCGGCCGACGGCCCGGACGCGGACCTGGTCCGCCGGCTGGCCAAGGCATACCCGGCCGATCCGGGCGCACTGGTGGCACTGCTGCTGCACCACCTACGACTGGTCGCGGGCGAGGGAATCTGGATGCCGGCCGGCAACCTGCACGCCTACCTGAGCGGCTGCGGGGTGGAGATCATGGCGGCCAGCGACAACGTGCTGCGCGGTGGTCTGACCCCGAAGCGGGTGGACGTCGACGAGTTGCTGCGGGTGCTGCGTTTCGAGGTGCTCGACGATCCGGTGCGGGCTGCCCAGCCGGTGGGCCCGGGTGTGGACTGCTGGCCCGTGCCGGTGGACGACTTCGCGCTGCACCGGGTGCGCGTCGGTGCGGAGGTGCCCTCGGTCACGCTGACGCTGCCCGGTCCCCGGGTGGTCCTCTGCGGTGGCGGTTCGATCACCGTGGACGATGGCGCCGGCGCGGTGACGCTCGCGTCCGGCGAGGCGGCGATCGGCACGGCGGCCGGCGAGCCGTTGCGGGTCAGCGGTGCCGGTGAGGCGTACGTGGCGACCTCTGGGTTGCGCTGACAGGCTCGTCCGGCAACGACACAAGTCCGATTTTCCCGGAATAGCTTGACGCTGCCCTGCCTGAGTGTGACGCTATGAGTACGCAGCGTTATCGCGACGACGGTCCGAGAACGTGCGGGGGAACCAAACCGGGGGGATGCACGGGGCGGGCGGGACGTGGGCGGTTATCCGTCCATCACCGACCGCCCCGTGCGCTGTCCGCAGCCCGTCCCCGGATGCCCGTCGCTGGCGCGCGTAAGGTGGAAGGTCGGCGCAGACATCGTTCGACAGGAGCTTTCATGACCAGCACCCTCCCGGCGTCCGCCAGCGGTACGCCGTCCGAGGCCCGGCCGAGCACGCTCGCCGAAGGCGACTTCAAGGTGGCGGATCTGTCGCTCGCCGAGTTCGGGCGTAAGGAGATTCAGCTCGCCGAGCACGAGATGCCCGGCCTGATGGCGATTCGCCGGGAGTTCGCCGAGGCGCAGCCCCTCGCCGGCGCGCGGATCACCGGCTCGCTGCACATGACCATCCAGACCGCCGTCCTGATCGAGACGCTGGTCGCGCTCGGCGCACAGGTGCGCTGGGCGTCCTGCAACATCTTCTCCACCCAGGACCACGCCGCCGCGGCGATCGTCGTCGGCCCGGAGGGCACCCCAGAGGCCCCGGCCGGCGTGCCGGTGTACGCGTGGAAGGGCGAGACCCTCCCGGAATACTGGTGGTGCACCGAGCAGGTGCTCGCCTGGCCGGACGGTCAGGGCCCGAACATGATCCTCGACGACGGCGGCGACGCCACCCTGCTCGTGCACAAGGGTGCGGAGTTCGAGAAGGCCGGGGCGGTTCCGCCGGTCGAGTCCGCCGACTCCGAGGAGTACGGCGTCATCCTCGAGGTGCTGCACCGCTCGCTCGGCGAGGACAACCAGCGCTGGACCCGGATCTCCGCCGGCATCAAGGGCGTGACGGAGGAGACCACCACCGGCGTGCACCGGCTCTACGAGATGCACCGCGCGGGCACCCTGCTCTTCCCGGCCATCAATGTCAACGACTCGGTGACCAAGAGCAAGTTCGACAACAAGTACGGCTGCCGGCACTCGCTGATCGACGGCCTCAACCGGGCCACCGACGTGCTGATCGGCGGCAAGATGGCCGTGGTGATGGGCTACGGCGACGTGGGCAAGGGGTGTGCCGAGTCGCTGCGCGGCCAGGGTGCCCGGGTCGTGGTGACCGAGGTCGACCCGATCTGCGCGTTGCAGGCCGCGATGGACGGCTACCAGGTCGCCACCCTGGATGACGTGGTCGAGCAGGCGGACATCTTCATCACGGCGACCGGCTGCTTCGACGTCATCACCAACGAGCACATGGCCCGGATGAAGCACCAGGCCATCGTCGGCAACATCGGCCACTTCGACAACGAGATCGACATGGCCGGCCTGGCCAAGCGTTCCGACGTCGAGCGGGTCAACATCAAGCCGCAGGTCGACCTGTGGCGCTTCGCCGACGGGCACGCGATCATCGTGCTCTCCGAGGGCCGCCTGCTGAACCTGGGCAACGCCACCGGCCACCCGAGCTTCGTGATGTCGAACTCGTTCGCGAACCAGACGATCGCCCAGATCGAGCTGTTCACCAAGACCGAGGAATACCCGATCGGCGTCTACGTGCTGCCCAAGCACCTGGACGAGAAGGTGGCCCGGCTGCACCTGGGCGCGCTCGGCGCCAAGCTGAGCACGCTGACCAAGGAGCAGGCCGCGTACCTGGGTGTCTCCACGGAGGGTCCGTTCAAGCCGGATCACTACCGCTACTGATCGACGATTCGGGACCGGGTCGGCTGTTCGCAGCCGGCCCGGTTTCGTCGTTTCCGGCATCAGGGCCGGCGGGGTCAGCCTGACCGAGGGCCGCGGCGGGTGGGGCGGAACCACGTCCAGACGCACCAGGCCAGCCAGCCGACCGACACCACGGTGGCCAGGGCCCGCAGGCGCAACGCGCTGAGCAGCAGCACAACGGCCAGCACCGTCAGCCACGGCAGGAATGCCTTCACGGCGGGGATCCTCCCACAGTCGACCGGGGTGGCCCGCCCTCCCGAGGCCGAAGAGGCTGGTCAACAGGGCGAGTGAGCTTGTCGCGATCGACTTGACGCCAGCCCCGAGCGGGAGGAAGGTATGCCTGCCCTAAGTCAGTTGAGGCGTGCCTAATCAACTCGGAGCCCGGATGTTCGCCACCTACCTGATCGGCCTTCGGGAAGGCCTGGAGGCCACCCTGGTGGTCAGCATTCTGGTCGCCTTCCTGGTGAAGTCGCAGCGTCGGGACCGGTTGCCCCAGGTCTGGGCGGGCGTCGGTCTGGCCGTCGTGCTCTCGGTGCTCTTCGGCTGGCTGATCGAGTACACGTCGACCTCGCTGCTGGCCCGTTCCGAGGACCGGGAGCTGTTCGAGGCGATCACCTCCGTCGCCGCCGTCGTCTTCGTCACTTGGATGATCTTCTGGATGCGCCGGGCTGCCCGGACCATCGCCGGCGAGCTGCGGGGCAAGCTCACCGAGGCGCTGGCCGTCGGGTCCCTCGCGGTCGCCGGCATGGCCTTCCTCGCGGTGATCCGCGAGGGCCTGGAGACGGCACTGATCTTCTACTCGGCCGCCCAGGGCGCGGCCGGCGACAGTCGACCGCTGCTCGCGTTGATCGGCGGCATCGTCACCGCCGTGGTGCTCGGCGTGCTGCTCTACGCCAGCGCCCTGCGGATCAACCTCAGCAAGTTCTTCACCTGGACCGGTGCGCTGCTGATCCTGGTCGCCGCCGGCATCCTCAAGTACGGCGTGCACGACTTCCAGGAGGCCGGCGTCCTGCCCGGCCTGAACGACCTGGCCTTCGACATCACCAGCACGCTCGACCCGAGCACCTGGTACGCCGCCCTGCTCGCCGGAATGTTCAACGTGACTCCCGCGCCCACCGTGCTGGAGACCATCGCCTGGGTCGGGTACGCCGTACCGGTCCTCCTGCTCTTCCTGCGGCCTGCCCGGCGTACGCCGGCACCCGCCGCGACCACCACCGTCACCGAGCGCGGGGCCGAGACCGGCACCGAGGCCGAGGCCGAGGCCGAGGCCGAGGCGGCGTCCACGCCGCAGCGTGCCTGACTCCACGAGGAGAGACAGCTCAGATGCGTACCACCCAGTTCTTCGCGCTGGCCGCCGCCGGCGTGCTGGCGACGGCCGGTCTGGCCGCCTGCTCCGACTCCGACAAGGGTGACTCGACTGCGACCGGCGGACCGATCGTGGTCAAGGCCAGCGACACCGCCTGCGAGGTCGGCACTACCGATCTGGGCGCCGGCACCGCCACCTTCAAGATCACCAACTCCGGCGCGAAGGTGACCGAGTTCTACGTGTACGCCGAGGGCGACCGCGTGCTCGGCGAGGTGGAGAACATCGCCCCCGGGCTCAGCCGTGAGCTGCACGTGGAGCTGCCGGCCGGCACGTACCAGACGGCCTGCAAGCCCGGGATGAGCGGCAAGGGCATCCGGGGCGCGCTCAAGGTCAGCGGGTCGGCGCAGCCGCTCACCGCCGACGCCGCGCTGGGTGACGCCACCGAGAACTACCAGCGCTACGTCAAGAGCCAGACCACCGCGCTTCTCGACAAGACCGAGGAGTTCGTCGGTGCGGTCAAGGCCGGCGACGTTGCCAAGTCCAAGGCGCTCTACCCGGTCGCCCGCACCTACTGGGAGCGGATCGAGCCGGTGGCCGAGATCTTCGGTGACCTCGACCCCAAGATCGACGGCCGCGAGGAGGTCATCGAGGAGGGGATGGAGTTCACCGGCTTCCACCGGATCGAGAAGGACCTCTGGCAGTCCGGCGACATCAGCAAGGACGGCCCGATCGCCGACCGGCTGCTGGTCGACGTCAAGGAGATCGTGGCCAAGGCCAACGCCGAGAAGCTCTCCCCGCTCCAGCTCGCCAACGGCGCGAAGGAACTGCTCGACGAGGTGGCCAGCGGAAAGATCACCGGCGAGGAGGACCGCTACTCGCACACCGACCTGTGGGACTTCGCCGCCAACCTGGAGGGTTCGAAGGCCGCCGTGTCCGCCCTCCGCCCGGCGCTCCAGCAGCGCGCACCGGAGCTGGTCACGCAGCTGGACACCGAGTTCGCCAACGTGGAGGCGCTGCTCGGCAAGCACCGCGACGGCGACGGGTGGAAGCTGCACACCGCGTTGAGCAAGGCCGAGCTCAAGGAGCTCTCCGACGGGATCAACGCGCTCGCCGAGCCGATCAGCAAGGTCGCCGCGGCCGTCGCGAAGTGACCGGATCGCAGAGGGAGTCGAGTCGATGAGCGGAAGCAGGTTCACCCGACGCCGGGCGATCACCCTGGCCGGCGCCGGGGTGGCGGGGGTCGCCGGGGTAGCGGCCGGCGCGGGGGCACTGCTGAACGGCTCCCATGGCCCAGCCGCGGCGAGCGACCACCCGGCCGGGGCGGTGCCGTTCCACGGTGAGCACCAGGCCGGCATCGTCACCCCGGCACAGGACCGGCTGCACTTCGTCGCCTTCGACGTGATCACCAAGGACCGGGCCCGGCTGGTCGAGCTGCTGGAGGAATGGACGGCCGCCGCCGCCCGGATGACCGCGGGGCGGGACGCCGGGATCCTCGGCGCGGTCGGCGGGATGCCGGAGGCCCCACCGGACGACACCGGCGAGGCGCTCGGGCTGTCCCCCTCGCAGCTCACCCTGACGATCGGCTTCGGGCCGACGCTGTTTCGCGACTCCGACGGCCGGGATCGCTTCGGCATCGCCGACCGGCGGCCCGCGGCCCTGGCCGAGCTGCCGAAGTTCCCGGGTGACGCGTTGCAGCCGCAGCTCTCCGGTGGCGACCTCTGCGTGCAGGCGTGCGCCAACGATCCGCAGGTGGCGGTGCACGCGATCCGTAACCTGGCTCGGCTCGGCATGGGCGTGGTGAGCGTCCGCTGGTCGCAGCTCGGCTTCGGGCGTACCTCGTCGACCTCCCGCGACCAGGCCACCGCGCGCAACCTGTTCGGCTTCAAGGACGGCACGGCCAACCTCAAGGCCGAGGACACCGACCTGCTGCGCGACCAGTTGTGGGTGCAGCCGGGCGACGGGCCGGACTGGATGGCCGGGGGCTCGTACCTGGTCACCCGCAAGATCCGGATGCTCGTGGAGACCTGGGACCGCACCTCCCTCGCCGAGCAGGAGGAGATCGTCGGCCGGAGCAAGGGCAGCGGTGCTCCACTCGGTCGGGCCGACGAGTTCGACGAGCCGGACTTCGCGGCGCGCGGCACGGACGGCAAGCCGGTGATCGCCGAGCATGCCCACGTCACGCTGGCCCACCCGAGCCGGAACAGCGGCGCCCAGTTGCTCCGCCGGGGCTACAACTTCGTCGACGGCTCGGACGGCCTCGGCCGGCTCGACGCGGGCCTCTTCTTCATCGCCTACCAGCGCGATCCGCGCCGCCAGTTCGTGCCGATCCAGACCCAGTTGGCCCGGCATGACGTGATGAACGAATACCTGCGGCACGTCTCCAGCGGTGTGTTCGCCTGCCCACCCGGGGTACGCGACGGCGGCGACCACTGGGGGCGCGCCCTCTTCGGGTGACCGTCGTCGAGATGGCGACAGCGGAATCGGTCCGGGCTGCGGTGGCGCCGGGCGGCGCCGAAGGGGGATCATGGTGGCAGCCAGGCCCGGGACCCATCCGTGCGCCCGGCGCCGCAGCACGTGGCGCATCTACCGGCAGACGCCGGTCCCACCGAACTGAATGAGGATGCAATATTAATCCCATGAGAGCCCGCGTACTGGTGGTCGACGACGACCCCGCGCTCGCCGAGATGCTCGGCATCGTGCTGCGTAGTGAGGGTTTCCTGCCCTCGTTCGTAGCGGACGGCGAGCGGGCGTTGGCCGCATTTCGTGACAGTCGTCCCGATATCGTGCTGCTTGACCTGATGCTCCCCGGTATGAGCGGTATCGACGTCGCCCGGTCCATCCGGGCGGAGTCCGGCGTGCCGATTGTCATGCTGACCGCGAAGAGCGACACCGTGGATGTCGTGCTGGGCCTGGAGTCCGGTGCCGACGACTACGTGGTCAAGCCGTTCAAGCCCAAGGAGCTGGTCGCCCGGATGCGGGCCCGACTGCGCCGAGGCGAGGACGTCGCCCCCGAGATGCTGACCATCGGGCCGCCCGACAACCAGATCACCATCGACGTGCCCGCGCACACCGTCAGTCGTAACGACGAGGAGGTGAAGCTGACTCCGCTGGAGTTCGACCTGCTGGTCGCGCTCGCCCGCAAGCCACGTCAGGTCTTCACCCGTGAGGTGCTGCTGGAGCAGGTCTGGGGTTACCGGCACGCGGCCGACACCCGCCTGGTCAACGTGCATGTCCAGCGGTTGCGGGCCAAGATCGAGCCGGACCCGGAGCGACCGGAAATCATCCTCACCGTGCGGGGCGTGGGTTACAAGGCGGGGACCGGATAGCCTGGTCGCACTGTGTCGACCACGCCCCCACCCTCCCCGAGTACGCCTGCCCGCCGGCCCAGCGCCGGCGGGGAGGTCTGGCGTGCGGTGAGCGGCCGGGTCGCCCGCGTGGTGGCCCGGGTGCACCAGACCTGGCGGCGCTCGCTCCAGGTGCGGGTCGTGACCATCACGCTGGTCGCGTCCAGTCTGCTGGTCGGCGGTTTCGCGTTCCTGATCGCCGACAAGATCACCACCATCCTGCTCGACAGCGCCCGCAGCGACGTCCGGCAGAGGGTGACCGGCGGCGCCAGCTATGCCGCCAAGCAGGTCTCGCTCTACGGCCAGCCGCAGGAGGCGCAGCTCCAGGAGACCATCGACGGCACTGTCAACTACCTCGCCGGTGGCGACCCTCAGCAGACCAGCGGGGTGGTGGTGGCGATCACGGCCAACGACTATCCCAGCGAGATCCAGACGCGCACCGCGCCCTCCGCGAACGTCCAACAGCTGATCAGCCCGGAGCTGCGGGCCGCGATCGCCGACGGCAAGGTCGCCAGCCAGATCCGCACCGGCCGGCTCACGGGGAAGTCCACCAAATACCTCGTGTACGGGTCGCCGGTGCCCACCAGCTTCGGCCAGATCGAGCTCTACTATCTGGTGCCGCTGACCGGGCAGGACAAGACCGCCGCCGACGCCCGAGCCACAGTGGTGGCCACCGGGGTCGCCCTGGTGATCCTGCTCGGGCTGCTCGCGGCGCTGGTCACCCGCCTGGTGGTCAACCCGGTCCGGGTCGCCGCGCGCACCGCCCAGCGGCTCTCCGCCGGGCTGCTCGACCAGCGGATGGTGGTCAACGGCGAGGACGACCTCGCCCTGCTGGCCGCCTCGTTCAACCAGATGGCCACCAACCTGCAACGGCAGATCCTGCGCCTGGAGGAGATGTCCCGGCTGCAGCGCCGCTTCACCTCGGACGTCTCGCACGAGCTGCGTACCCCGCTGACTACGGTCCGGATGGCCGCTGACCTGATCTTCGCCGAGCGCGACGAGTTCGACCCGGCGGTGGCCCGCAGCGCCGAGCTGCTCCAAGCCGAGCTGGACCGGTTCGAGGAGTTGCTCACCGACCTGTTGGAGATCAGCCGGTTCGACGCCGGTTTCGCCATGCTGGATTCCGAGCCGACCGACTTGGTGCCGGTGGTGCACCGGGTGGTCGACCGGCTGGCCGGCCTGGCCGAGCGGGTGGGCGTCCCGATCGAGCTCGACCTGCCGGGCGCGCCGGTGATCGCCGAGGTCGACCCGCGCCGGGTCGAGCGGATCCTGCGCAACCTGGTCGGCAACGCCGTCGAGCACGGCGAGGCCCGTCCGGTTCTGATCACCCTCGGCGCCGACGAGACCGCAGTGGCGATCACCGTGCGCGACCGGGGTGTGGGGCTCAAGGTGGGCGAGGAGAAGCTGGTGTTCAACCGGTTCTGGCGGGCGGACCCGTCCCGGGCTCGGCAGACCGGTGGCACCGGCCTTGGCCTGTCGATCAGCCTGGAGGACGCCCGTCTGCACGGCGGCTGGCTGGAGGCGTGGGGTGCTCCCGGGCAGGGCGCGCAGTTCCGGCTCACTCTGCCGGCCCGCGCCGGCGATCGGCTGACCACCTCGCCGCTGCGGCTGGTGCCGGCCGACGCCGCGCTGCCCTTCGGTGGCCCTCGCGACGGTGGCCCGCTGGCCATCGGCCCGGGCACCGGCGGGGCGGTGGCGATCGGCCCGGCGCCGACCGGGGACGGACAGCGGGCGGAGGTGCGCTCATGAGACGGCCCTCTCTGCTCGGGGCACTCGGTGTGGTGGTGCTGCTCGGTGCTGGCTGCGGCATCCCGGCCGGATCCGACGTGCGGGTGGACGGCAAGGGCGGGGCTGTGACCGGGGCCGGCGGGTTCGACGTCCGGCGCAGTGAGCCGCCGACGCGGACCGCCGGCGGCAGCGACAACGAGGTGTTCCTGCGCAACTTCCTGTCCGCCGCCGCCGGCGAGCCGGACCGGGCGTACGAGCGGGTCAAGGCATTCGTCGCCCCGGAGGACAAGTCCCGTCTGCAGGACAAGAAGGGCAGCGAGGTCGCGCTGAACGTGGTCCGGCTGCGCGAGGCGGTCTACACACTCAACAGCGACTCGACCACCACCGTGAAGATCACGGTGCAGCAGCTCGGTGTGCTGCGGGCCAACGGCACCCTCGCCCCGGCCGAGGCGACCGTGTCGGAATACGAGTTCGGGCTGCGCAGCGCGGCGTTGGACGGCGGCGCCAATGACGAGCGCGCCGGTCTCTACGTCCTCGACCCGCCGAACGTGCTGCTGCTCAGCGACGTCGCCCTCAAGCAGTACTACCAGGAGGAGACGATCTACTTCTGGAGTTCCGACCGCAGCCGGCTGGTGCCCGACCAGCGCTACCGGCCGGTGGCGGTGCCCAACGAGCGCCGGGTCAACGAGGTCGTGAAGTGGCTGGTCGGCGGCCCTTCCGACTGGCTGCGCCCGGGTGTCGTCGGGCTGCCCGACCGCACCGAGCTGATCAACAATGCCACCGGCGCGAACAACCGGTGGGAGGTCAACCTGGACATGTCCGGTGACGACCAGAACGGCATCGACCAGCTGATCACCCAGCTCGCCTGGTCACTGGGCGACCTGACGGGCGAGCTGGAGTTGAAGATCCGCAACAACTCGCAGCCCGTGCAGGACCTGAACGAACGGCGCAACTCCCAGCAGCTCTACCCGAACGCCCAGAGCCCACAGCGGTTCGGCGTGTACGAGGGCGCCATCCACCCGCTCGACTTCGAGGGCGAACTCAGCGGGATGGTGCCGCTGGCGCCCGAGGTCAACCGCAACATCGTCTCCGCCGGCCTGGCGTTGGCCCGGGATCAGCGGGTCCTCGCCGGGATGGTGGTCAACGGCAGCAGCAGTGGCCGGTACCGCCTCGCCGTGGGCACGGGTATCGCGCCGGTGTCGGTCATCAACCGCAGTGGCACCGAATACTCCTCGATGAGCCGACCGGTCTGGCTGCGTACCGTCGACTCCCGTGCCGATCGCGGCCTGGTCGTGGCCGACGGGCAGCTCTACCGGTTCGACGAAGCGGCGCGGATGTATCCGGTGCCGCTCAACCTGCCCACCGCTGACGTCACAGCGGTGGCCGCCGCGCTGGACGGTCAGCGGGTCGCGGTGATCGCCGGTGGAAAGCTCTACGTCGCCGCGGTCAACCTGGACGGCGGCGGCGTCTCCATCGGGCCGCCGAGGCAACTGCCCACCTCGCTGACCGGCCTCACGGCGGTCGACTGGGGCAGGGAGGACCGACTGGTGGTGGCGGGGTCCGCAGGCCAACAGGCGATCTACGAGATCAGCGTGGACGGCGCCGTGGAGACGCCCCTGCGGACCGACGTGGGCGCCAAGGTCAACCACCTGACGGCATACCCGACCAACCGCGTCGTGCGGGTCCCCAGCGGGGCCTACATGTACGAGGCGAACGGGGTGGCCTACCGCAGCAGCCCGTTCGAGCGGATCGAGCCGGACCGCGTGCGGGACATCGCCCCGGTGCCGGCCGGCGTCCGACCGAGCAACCCGTCGGCACCGTTCTTCCTCTACTGACACGGTGAGCGGGCTCTGGGCGGACCTCACCGACCTGGTGCTGCCCGCCACCTGCGCGGGTTGTCGGGAGCGCCGGGCCGGCCTGCGGCACGGGGTCTGCCCGGCCTGCGTCGAGGCACTGGACGCGCTGCGTCCACGATCGGTCCGCCCTACACCCGCCCCGCCGGGCCTGCCGTCCTGCGTCGCCCTCGGGCCGTACGCGGGCCCGCTGCGCGAGGCGCTGCTGGCGTACAAGGAACACGGCCGACACGGTCTGGCCCGCCCACTCGGGGCCCTGCTCGCCGAGGTCGTCGCGGCGGCGGTCGGCGTGGCCCGTCCGGTGGCGCTGGTCCCGGTCCCGGACACGGCGGCGGCAGCCCGCTCCCGGTACGGGGATCACCTGGACCGGCTCGCCCGGCACTGCGCGGCCCGGCTCAACCGGGGCGGCTGGGCGGCGCAGGTGCATCGTCCGCTGCGGGCGTTGCCCCGCCCGGACTCGGTGACCCTGGACAGCACCGGGCGGGCGGCCGCGGCCGAGGCCGCGTTCCAGCCCCGCTCCGCCGCGCCTGGCTGGCCCCGTGCCGCAGCCGCGCCCCCGGTCGTGGTGCTGCTCGACGACATCGTCACCACCGGCGTCACCCTGGCCGCCGCGACCAAGGCGCTGACTGCGACCGGGTGGGCACCGAGTGTCGCCGCGGTGCTCGCGGCGACCGAGAAAAGACACCAGTCGTAACCGATCGTGTTTCCGTTTCACCCGTTGGTGTATGAGCTGCGAAAAATCCTGGGCCGTCTCGGCAACATGGGGTGACTGTCGCGCGAACAGGAGTTAGCGTTTCGCTGTCGGGGGTAGGAGGTTCGTTCCACCCCGCCCCCGGCGGTGAGAGGAGGCGTAGCCGTACCAACCGGTCGACGCCAGCGGGTCTCCCCACGGCGCGCGACCGGGTAACCGGATCGAAGACCGTCCGAACAAGGGAGGTCACGTGGACATCGTGGTCAAGGGCCGAAACGTCGAAGTACCGGACCATTACCGGGTGCACGTAGCCGAGAAACTCGCAAAGATCGAACGCTACGACCACAAACTTATTCGTGTCGATGTCGAGCTTTTTCACGAGCGCAATCCGCGCCAAGCCGACCACTGCCAGCGGGTGGAGATCACCTGCATTTCCCGGGGCCCGGTCATTCGGGCCGAGGCGTGCACCAACGACTTCTACAGCGCGCTCGACGCGGCCATCGCGAAGCTCGACACCCGGCTGCGCCGCGCGGCCGACCGCCGCCGCGTACACCGGGGTCGGCAGACGCCGATCTCCGTCGCCGAGGCCACCGCGGGCCTGCCGGTCGCGGACCTGGTGGCCCCCGCCCTGAGCGCGCCGGCTGACGGCGCCCGCGCCGGCACCGCCGTCGCGGAGCGGGTCGAGGAGGAGTACGACGACCAGCAGCCGTGGCACATCGCCCGGGAGAAGGTGCACCCGGCGGAGCCGATGACGATCGACGACGCGCTGTTCGAGATGGAACTGGTCGGGCACGACTTCTACCTGTTCCAGGACAAGGAGTCCGGCCGCCCGAGCGTCGTCTACCGGCGCCACGCGTACGACTACGGCATCATCTCCCTCGCCACCGACCGGTAACGAGACGCGTTGATCAGGGAGTTGAGGTGGGAAGCCCCCGCCACAACTCCCTGATCCGTCAACGGAGGTCGGTGGGCAGCAGCGCGAAGGTCAGGTCGTCCAGGCGGGTGCCGGCCAGCCCGGGCAGACGGCCCCGTTGCAGGGCCTCGCGCTCGAACCCGACCCGCTCCAGCACGCGGTGCGACGCGGTGTTGTCCGGCACCGTGCCGGCGGTCAGCCGCGCCATCCCGGCTGGGCCGAACGCCCAGCCGGCGAGCAGTCGGATCGCCCGCGTCGCGTACCCCCGGCCGCGCCAGTCCGGCAGCAGCGCATAGCCGACCGACGCCTCGCCACTGGCCACGTCGGTGTACGACAGCCCGCAACTGCCCGCCGGCTCCCCGCTGGCCACGTCCGTGATCAGCAGCCGGGCGATGTCGCCGGTCAGCCATCCGCTCTCCGCGAGACAGCAGCGCCGTTCGATCGCCTCCCGCGTCGGCGGTACGGGCGGTGCCTGGTTCGCCACCACCTCGGGTCGGCTGTGCAGCCGGTACATCAGCTCCGCATCGCCGGGCGCGAGCCGGCGCAGCGCCACCACCTGATCGGTGAGCACACCGTCGGGCAGATCGGGCAGCAGCCGGGCGGTCGGGCCGGGCGGATCCCCGGCGAGGCGTACCCAGGCCAGCAGATCGTGCCGCCCCGTGTCCCGGTTGCAACCGGCCGACCGCCGCGAACCCTCGTAGCGGAAGCCGGCGGCCAGCGCGACCCGCTGGCTCGGCCCGTTCTCCGCGTCGGTGAGCAGTTCCAACCGGGCCGTCCCGGCGGCGAACGCGTGCTCGCTCAGCGCGCGGGTCGCCGCCGCGGCCACCCCGCGCCCGCGCGCCCCCGCCCGCACCCAGTAGCCGATCTCGGCCTGGCCCCGGGTGGGCACCGGATTGCTCAGCCCCACCGTGCCGAGCAGCCGGTCGGTGGCCGGGTCCGCGATGGCGTACGCGGCGCCGCCGCCGGCCCAGGCCGCGGGAGCGCCGGCGTCGATCCACCAGCGGGCGTCGGTCTCGGTGTACGGCGACGGCAGCCCCGAGATGAACCGCTGGGTCAGCGGATCCGCGCAGCCGTCGATCACGTCGGCGATGTCCTCGGCGCGGAATGGTCGCAGTCGCACCCCGTGCGCCTCGACGACCTGCTCAAGGCTCATGTCAGGTCCTTGCTGAGCAACGAGGCCACCCAGACGTCGACCCGCTCGCCGCGGTGCTGCACCCCGCCCCGGGCCGTTCCCTCGAACGTGAAGCCCGCCTTCTCGGCCACCCGGCGGGAGGCGGTGTTGCCCACGTTCGCCTTCCACTCGATCCGGGCCAGGCCCAGCGTCGTGAAACCCCAGGCGCTGAGCGCGACCAGCGCGGCCGGCATGTACCCGCGGCCACGGGCCGCCGGGGCGGTCATGAAGCCCACGTCTGCCAGCAGCGCGTCGGCGGGGGAGAGCCGCAGGTCGAGCGAGCCCGCGTACCGGTCGTCCGCGTCGGCGATCACGAAGTGGGCGGCGTCCCCCCGGGCCCAGGCGTCCTGGCCGTGGATCCGGTAACCCTGCGCGTCGGCGCGGTCGTACGGGTCCGGCACCGTCGTCCAGCGGACGGACTCCGGGTCCTGACAGGTCTGCACCACGGCGTCCAGGTCCTGCTCCTCCATGGGGCGCAGGCGTATCTCGCCGGCGCCGGCCGTGGCGAACAGGACGGGCTGCGGGCGGCCGAAGACGGCGGCCCGCCGGGCGGCGAGGGTGCCCGGGCCGGCCGGCCCGGTCGACCCGGGTGCAGGCACCTCGCCGGGCAGCAGCGACCCGATCCAGGTGTCCGCGCCACGGTCCGGCGTCGGGTGGGCCATCCGCAGCCGGCCGTCGCCCCGGAAGCCGGCGCGTAGTGCGACCAGCCGGGAGGCGTGGTTGCCCACCTCGGCGTGCCAGATCAGCCGGCGTAGCCCGAGGCTGTCGAAGGACCAGCGGGCCAGCGCCCGGGTGGCCCGTACCATCACTCCCCGGCCGCGCGCCCAGGGGGCGGTCCAGTAGCCCACCTCACCGGTGCCGGCCTGGTCGATCGAGATCAACCCGCACGAGCCGAGCAGGTCGCCGGTAGCCGGGTCGCAGACCGCGAAGGGGGCTCCGGTGCCTTCCGCCCAGGCCTGTCCGCTCATCTCGGTGACGAAACCGCGAGCGTGTTCCGGGCGGTATGGGCGGGGTACGGTTGTCCAGCGCTGAATGTCCGGGTCCTGACAGGCTCGGTGCACGGCCTCGGCGTCCGCCTCCCGCCAGGGCCGCAGCAGCACGCCGTCCTCGATGATCTCCACGGGCTCCACTCGTGCATCCTGCCGTAGCGTTCGCCGACGGCGTAACCGGATAACGTTTGGAGCGTGCGCAGGACGCGAGTTATGTCGGGTTCGGCGGGGTCGCGCACCGCCACCAGTGACCATCGGGCCGATGCAGCGCCTACGATGGTTCGAGACTGTCTAGGGGAGCGTTGATCCGTGTCGATTCTGGAAAAGGTCCTTAACGCGGGCGAGGGCCGCATGGTGCGGCGGCTCAAGGCCATCGCCAATGCCGTCAGCTCGATCGAGGACGACTACGTCAACCTCACCGACGAGGAACTGGCCGGCATGACCGAACAGTTCCGGGAGCGGCTCGACGAGGGGGAGACCCTCGACGACCTGCTGCCGGAGGCGTTCGCGGTGGCCCGTGAGGCGGCCGCCCGGGTGCTCGGCCAGCGCCCGTACGACGTCCAGGTGATGGGCGGCGCGGCTCTGCACTTCGGCAACATCGCCGAGATGAAGACCGGTGAGGGTAAGACGCTGACCTCGGTCATGGCCGTCTACCTCAACGCGCTGTCCGGCAAGGGCGTCCACGTCATCACGGTCAACGACTACCTCGCCCAGCGCGACGCGGCGTGGATGGGCCGGGTGCACGAGTTCCTCGGGCTGACCGTCGGCGTGGTGCTGCCCAACCGGCCGGCCACCGAGCACAAGGCCGCCTACGAGTGCGACATCACCTACGGCACCAACAACGAGTTCGGCTTCGACTACCTGCGCGACAACATGGCCTGGTCGAAGGAAGAGCTGGTCCAGCGCGGCCACAACTTCGCAGTGGTCGACGAGGTCGACTCCATCCTGATCGACGAGGCACGCACCCCGCTGATCATCTCCGGCCCGGCCGAGCACTCGGCCCGCTGGTACGGCGAGTTCGCCGGCGTGGTGGCCCGGCTCCAGCCCGGCACCGACGGTGAGGGCGACTACGAGGTCGACCACTCCAAGCGCACCATCGCCGTGACCGAGCGGGGTGTCGCCAAGGTCGAGGACCGGCTGGGCATCGACAACCTGTACGAGTCGGTCAACACCCCGCTGGTCGGCTACCTCAACAACGCCATCAAGGCCAAGGAGCTCTACAAGCGCGACAAGGACTACATCGTCAGCGACGGCGAGGTCCTGATCGTCGACGAGTTCACCGGTCGCATCCTGCACGGCCGTCGCTACAACGAGGGCATGCACCAGGCGATCGAGGCCAAGGAAGGGGTGGAGATCAAGCAGGAGAACCAGACCCTGGCCACGATCACCCTCCAGAACTACTTCCGCCTCTACGAGAAGCTGTCCGGGATGACCGGTACGGCGCAGACCGAGGCGAGCGAGTTCAACAAGGTCTACAAGGTCGGCGTCGTGACGATCCCGACCCACCGCCCGATGGTTCGCGAAGACCGGCCGGACGTCATCTACAAGACGGAAAAGGCCAAGTTCAACGCGGTCATCGAGGACATCGCCGAGCGGCACCAGATGGGCCAGCCGGTGCTGGTCGGCACCGTCTCGGTGGAAAACTCCGAGATCCTCTCCCAGCTCTTGCGCCGACGCGGCATCCCGCACAACGTGCTGAACGCCAAGTTCCACGCCCGGGAAGCCGAGATCGTCGCCCAGGCCGGGCGTAAGGGCGCGGTCACCGTGGCCACCAACATGGCCGGCCGCGGCACCGACATCCTCCTCGGCGGCAACCCCGAGTTCCTCGCCGCGAACGAGCTGCGCCAGCGCGGCCTCGACCCGCTGGAAAACGAGGAAGAGTACGCCAAGGCGATGGAGGAGGTCCTTCCCACGTGGAAGCAGGCCTGCGACGCCGAGGCGGACGAGGTCTCCGCCGCCGGCGGCCTCTACGTGCTGGGCACCGAGCGGCACGAGTCCCGGCGGATCGACAACCAGCTGCGCGGTCGCGCCGGCCGACAGGGTGACCCGGGCGAGTCCCGGTTCTACCTGTCCCTCCAGGACGAGCTGATGCGGCGCTTCCGGGCCGGAGCGGTCGAGGCCGTGATGGAGCGCTTCAACATCCCGGAAGACGTGCCCATCGAGTCGAAGATGGTCACCCGGCAGATCAAGAGCGCCCAGGCCCAGATCGAGGGCCAGAACGCTGAGATCCGCAAGAACGTGCTCAAGTACGACGAGGTGCTCAACAAGCAGCGCCAGGTCGTCTACGCCGAGCGGCTCCGGGTGCTCAACGGCGAAGACCTCTCCGAGCAGGTCCGCAACATGATCGACGACACCGTCGAGGCGTACGTGCGGGGTGCCACCTCCGACGGCTACGGCGAGGACTGGGACCTTGAGCAGCTCTGGTCCAGCCTGAAGCAGCTCTACCCGGTCGGTGTGACGATCGAGGAGCTGGAGGAGGAGGCCGGCGGCTCGCGTGCCGGCATGGACGCCGACTTCCTGGTCTCCCGCCTCAAGGATGACGCGAACGCCGCGTACGACCGGCGCGAGGAGCAGGTCGGCACCGAGGGGGTGCGCCAGCTCGAGCGGATGGTGCTGCTCCAGGTCATCGACCGCAAGTGGCGCGAGCACCTCTACGAGATGGACTACCTCCAGGAGGGCATCAACCTCCGGGCGTACGCCCAGCGCGACCCGGTGGTGGAATACCAGCGCGAGGGCTTCGACATGTTCGCCACCATGATGGAAGGCATCAAGGAGGAGACGGTCGGCTTCCTCTACAACGTCGACGTCCAGGTGACCGAACCGGAGCCTGAGGAGGGTTCCGAAGAGGTCGCGCTGCTCGACAAGCCGGTGGAGATCCGGGCCAAGGGCCTCAACCGCGCTCCGCAGCGGCAGGGCCTGCAATACTCCGCTCCCACCATCGACGGTGAGGCCAGCCCCGGCGCGGTCGCCGTCGAACAGGCCGAGCAGCAGGCTCCGGCGCTCGGCGTGGGTCGACCGGCCCCGGGTGCTCCCGCGGCACCGGGGCAGACCGCGCCGTCCGCCCCGCAGCGGCCCGCCTCCGGGCTTCGCGGCCCGGCGGTTCCGTCCGCCGCTTCCCGCCGGCCGGCAGCGAACCAGGCCGAGGCGAGCAACGGTCCGTCCCGCAACGCGCCGTGCCCGTGTGGCTCTGGCCGCAAGTACAAGCGCTGCCACGGCGCACCCAACGGCGGCAACTGACCGACAGCACCTGACGAACGGGTCCCGGCCATCAGGCCGGGACCCGTTCGTCGTCTCCCGGCGTCACGCCCCCGGTTCGCGTGGCGATGATCATCTCGGTTTTCAGGAAGTCGGGGGGTCAACGTCAGGTTGATGGCCGGATTTCCTGAAACCCGAGTTGATCAAGCCAATCCGGCCCGGTTTTGGCCGGCTTGGCCTGGCTGGCGCGGTCCGATCCGGCTCAGCACGGTGCTGCTGGTGCGGTCAGAGGACGTGCAGGGCGGTGCAGAGCCACCGGCCCCGACGGTGTTCCAGGCGGAGCGCCATTGCCCAGCTTCGGCCGCCCGCACCGGTGAGGACGGCAGCCGCCTCCACTGCGGCCTCGCGGGGTTCGCAGACGCGTAGGCGCAGCAGCCGGACGACCGGCCGGTTGGCGCGACGGCGAGGTGCGCCGGTCCGCCCGGACGCGCGGGCCAACTCGGTCAGCAGGTCACTCGCTCGGGGCGGGTCGAGCAGTGCCCGCACCTGCGCCGGGGACCGGTAGCCGTTGATCACCTCCAGGCAGGTGCCGACGAAGCGATGCGCGGCTCGGGTGGCTTCCGGGGCGGTCGCCGGTGGCAGCGGCGTTACCGGGTGGGTGGTGGACCGGCTCGGCACCGGGCGGAGTGCGCCCCGGCGCTCGGGTGGTCGGACCGGGTCTGGCCGGGTCGAGGCGAACAGGTCAAGGGCGAGTTGGCCGTGCACGGGTGCCGGCCAGTACGACCCGTCGGCCTCGTCGGCGTACGGCGGATCGATGGGTGGGACTGGGCGCAGCCGCACGGGTGGTCGGTGAGGGCCGGGTTGCGCCTGGCTCATCTTGGCCCCCTTCGATCTTGCGTTTGCGTTCGTTTGCCTCCGACTGGCCAATTCTCACGGATAAAGAGGCCTCGGTCAATGGTTGAGCGACGACCCTGCCGAGCGCACGGCTTGATCCACTCGGGTTTGCCGAAGTCGCGGTATCCGCACGGCCTGGACACCGCGCTTTCCTTGAAACGGAGTGGATCAAGCACCGGCGGTGAGTCGGCGGCGCTGAGACGCGGGGGCGCCAGCCGCTGCTACTCCGGGTCGCGATCGACCAGGGGGTTGCTCTGGACCCACTCCGCAGTCTCGTCGTACTTGCGCGCTATGTACTCCTCCAGGCGCGCGCGCTCGACGCGCCACTGGCCGCGTCCACCGATCTTGATCGCGGGCAGTTCACCGCTGCGCACCATGTGGTAGACCTGCGAGTCCGACACATTCAGCTCGGTGGCTACGTCGGAGAGCAGCAGGAACCTCGGCTCCACAGGAACTCCCGGGGTTGATGTCGTTTGGCTCAGTTTGCCACCGACAGCCCGTGCCGCCCAGCGCCGGGCCGTCAGAGTGGCCAGCCGGACACACCGGCCGGGAACTTCCACCGACCGGAGGCGGGGGTGTATGACGGTCACGGCGTGCGGCATGATCTGCGCCCGTGCCGGCGGCCGCCGGTGGTGGACGAAGCGGGGAGACGACCGGTGACCGAGGAGCTTGTCCGGGTGTACGTGCCGGCGACCGTACCGATGCTGACCCGGCTGCGTGAGGAGGGGTTGGCTGCCGACGATGCGCATGCCGTGACCCCGGCGCTGCGTGAGTGGTACGCCGAGGGCGACGAGGAGGAGTTGGAGTACGTCGCGTTCACGCGGGCCGCCCAGGACGCGCTGCACCTGCTCCGGGAGGACCCGACGGCGCCCCGCCGCCGCGTCGTCGTTTCGGTCGACCTGCCGGCCGGCGCGGTCGGGCGGGGCGACGGTGAGCTGGGTTCCAGCATGGTGACGTTGGCCGACGCCGTGCCGGTTGGTGCCATCGCGGCCATCCACGTGGATGGAGCGGACGCGGTCGAGGACGTCACGGCGGCGGCCGACGTGGTGACCGAGGCCGCCGCTGGCGACCCCGATGCCCAGTTCGCCGTCGACGGCGCTGAGGACCACGAGCTGGAGTGGTACGACGTGACGGAGCTGGACCTGCTGCTGCGCGCAGTCAACTGAGCCGGACGCCGGACGCCGGACGCCGGACGCCGGACGCCGGACGCCGGACGCCGGACGCCGGACGCCGGACGCCGGACGCCGGACGCCGGACGCCGGCCGACGGACGCCGGACGCCGGCCGACGTCAGCGGGACGGGTCGGCCTTGGCCGGGTCCGCGTCGAACGTGCCGAACGTCTCGGCCGGGCTGGCCTCGTCGTCCTCGGGGTCGACCCGGGCCGCGACGGGCTCGGGGTTGTCGTCGGGTTCGTCGTCGGTGTGGGCCGGGCCGAGGGTGCGGCCGAACGCGATGAGCGCGGTCAGCGCCCCCACGAAGAGCACCCAGATTCCGTTGTCCACCCGCGACGTGCCCAGCGAGGTCTGCGCCACCGCGTCCGCTTCGCTGAGCGCGCTGGCCAGGTCGAGCAGCGACCGGCCCCCGACCCGGATGATCATCTCGGCGAGCAGCAGGAGCAGGCCGGGGCCGGCGCCGGCGAGCAGGTACGCCGGCCAGCGCAGCGCCGGGGCCGCGGGATCGTGGCGGAGGGCCCGACGCCGCGCCCAGGTCAGGTAGCCGAAGGCGAGGAGCCCGGCGAGGAGCCCGGCGACGAGTGACTCGGTGCGGGACACCCACTTGGCCGCGTTGACCACCGACTCCTGGCTGTCGCCGGCCCCGAAGAGGTCGAACAGCGGGTCCCGGGCGCGGCTGAACGCGACCACGAAGATCAGGGTGCCCAGCGCGGCGGTCACCACAGCGCCGACCGCCGGAGCGGACCGTGCGCCGGCCACCGCGCCACCGATGATCGCCGCCGCCGCCGTGGTGCCGGCGATCACGTTGGTGGTCGAGGTGTCGAAGTAGGTGAGGTTGATCGCCAGCGCGGCAGCCAGACCGACGAGCATCCCGCCACCGATCGCCCCGGCGAAGCGCAGGGTGACCCATTCGCCGTACCGGCGGGACAGCAGGTTGCCCGCGGCCAGCGCGACGGCCGCGCCGGCCACCAGCGCGGCCGAGATCACGCCGGGCAGGGCGAACGCGGAGAGGCTGATCGCGGTGACCCCGGCGGCCGCCGAGGTGGTGGCCTCCCGGGTGGACCAGAGCATGGCGGTCAGCCACCCGAGCGCCAGCAGCGCGAGGATCGCCGCGCCGGGGGCGGGCAGCGGCCGGCTGCTGGGGCTGGCCGCGTCGGCCGACGGGTCGTCCGACTCCGCGGCCGGGACGCGGCCGGGCTGCTTGGTCATCGTCTCCCCTTCGAGGCGGCAGGTCACCGACCATTCAGGGTACGCGGGCCCGCCGGGTCACCCGCCGCCCCGGGACGACCGCGAGCGGGTACGCCGGGGCGGGGCTCCCCGGGTGTGCAGGCGACGCGGTCACTCGACGGGCGGGTGAGGGGCTGCCGGCGTACGGGCGGGTCGTCGGATCGAGCTCGATCGGTAAGGGGAGGAGGGGTGGGTCGGTCCTTGGCGAGGGCGGTGGCGGAAGTGGGGCGTGCAGCCCTTCGTGGGAGAATCACGGGAGGTCCCGCCGCTGCTCGGCCCTCCCGGGTAGCGTCCGGTGTCCGGCCGTCCGGTCGGTGCCTGCGGGTCCGGTTTCGCCACTGCTGTCGAGATCGCCAGGAGCCTTGATGGATGCCGTGTTCTCCGTTCCCGAGCCGCGCAACGAGCCGGTTCGCAACTACGAGCCGGGCAGCCCCGACCGGGACCGGCTCCAGCGGCGGCTGACCGAGCTCGCCGCCGAGCGCATCGACCTGCCGATGACCATTGCTGGCGAGCAGCGGATGGCTGCCGGTGACTCGATCGACGTGGTGCAGCCGCACCGGCACGCGCACGTGCTGGGCGTGACCGGGCACGCCACCCACGACGACGCCCACGCCGCGATCAAGGCGGCCAAGGACGCCGCCCCGATGTGGCGGGCGCTGCCGTTCGAGGAGCGCGCCGCGATCTTCCTGCGCGCCGCCGAGCTGCTCGCCGGGCCGTGGCGCGACACGCTCAACGCCGCCACCATGCTGGGCCAGTCGAAGACCGCGATCCAGGCGGAGATCGACGCCGCCTGCGAGTTCATCGACTTCCTCCGGTTCAACGTGCACTTCGCCCGCCGCCTGCTGGAAGAGCAGCCCGCGTCCTCGCCGGGGGTCTGGAACCGGTTCGACCACCGCCCGCTGGAGGGCTTCGTCTACGCGGTCACCCCGTTCAACTTCACCGCCATCGCGGGCAACCTGCCGTCGGCGCCGGCCCTGCTGGGCAACACGGTGATCTGGAAGCCGGGCCCGACCCAGCAGTTCGCCGCGCACTTCACCATGCGGCTGTTCGAGGCCGCCGGCCTGCCGCCCGGCGTGATCAACATGGTCACCGGTCGTGGCGAGGAGGTGTCCGACGTCGTGCTCGCCGACCCGGACCTGGCCGGCATCCACTTCACCGGCTCGACCAAGGTCTTCCAGCAGTTGTGGCGGACCGTTGGCGACAACATCGCCCGTTACCGGGGCTACCCGCGCCTCGTCGGCGAGACCGGCGGCAAGGACTTCGTGGTCGCGCACACCAGTGCCGACGTGGACGCCCTGCACACCGCGCTGATCCGTGGCGCCTACGAATACCAGGGTCAGAAGTGCTCGGCGGCCTCGCGGGCGTACGTGCCGCGTTCGATCTGGGAGGGTGGCCTGCGCGACCGGCTGGCCGCCACCACCGATTCGCTGACGTACGGCGACGTGGCCGACTTCAGCAACTTCGGCGGCGCGGTGATCGACGACAAGGCCTTCGCCCGGCACACCGCGGCGCTGGAGCTGATCGCCGGTGACGACTCCTGCCGGGTGCTGGCCGGTGGCACCGCCGACGACTCGGTCGGCTACTTCGTCCGGCCGACGCTCTTCGAGTGCGGCGACGCCGCCCACGAGACCTTCACCACCGAATACTTCGGGCCGATCCTGGGCGTGCACGTGTTCGACGACGCCCGCTTCGACGACGTGGTGGCGCAGGCCGAGTCGATCGCCCCGTACGCGCTGACCGGCTCGGTGTTCGCCACCGACCGCCGGGTGGTCGACGCGGTCGCCGAGCGCATGCGGTACGCGGCCGGCAACTTCTACATCAACGACAAGCCGACCGGCGCGGTGGTCGGGCAGCAGCCCTTCGGCGGCGCCCGGGCCAGCGGCACCAACGACAAGGCGGGCTCCTGGCTCAACCTGGTCCGCTGGGTGTCGCCGCGGACGATCAAGGAGACCTTCGTGCCGCCGACCGACCACACGTACCCCCACATGGGCTGACCCTGCGGCGACGACCCGCCGGCGGTGCGCGGAGCCGCCGGTGGGTCGGCCGAGGGTCCTGATCCATCGAAAGTCCTCAACGGACAGTCTGTCGCCGACAGTGCACTTAGGAAGTCCTGTTGGGTGGCAAACTGGCAAATCCTGGACGCCGCGTGCGCAAAGTGGCAGCGTAGTGGGCATGGCGGATTCCGGAGTCAACCCTACGGCGGCGGCCCTGCTCGGGCTCCTCCACGAGGGCCCGATGACAGGCGGTCAGTTGATGGCCGCCGCTGAGCGCCGTCTGGCGCCGTACTGGTCGATGACCCGCAGCCAGGTCTACCGCGAATTGCCGGTGCTGGCCGAGCGGGGTTTCGTGCGTCTCGGTAAGCCGGGGCCGCGGATGAGCCAGCCGTACGCACTCACCGCCAGTGGGAAACGGACGTTTTCCCGCTGGCTGGCGGAGAACCCGGGGCGGGACACCATCCGCAACCCGATCGCGCTGCGGATGGCGTTCGGCAACCTGCACTCGGCCAGCCAGCTGAAGGGCCTGTACGCCTCGGCCAACGAATACCACACCGAGGCCCTCGCCCAGGTCCGGGAACAGGTCAAGAACGCCAAACGGGACGGCGAGACGTACGACGCCAGCGCGCTGGAGTTCGCCGTCGCCTACCACCGGGCCGCCCTGTCGTGGTTGAAGACCGCCCCCGTCGGGTGACGCCGGGCGGGTTCGCCCACCGGCAACGAGCTGAGCAGCCTGCAATGGCGCAGCGTCAATTTGGCGTCGGCCTGCGGGGCTCGCAAGCTCACTCCTCGCCCGCGCAGTACGCTTATCTGTCGTGACCGCTGCCGATTACGCCGAACAGCTCAAGGAACTCGACGCGACCCTGCGAAACATCGAGGCCGTCCTCAACCTCGACCGCCTCCACGAGGACAAGGCCCGCCTTGAGCAGGAGGCGTCCGCCCCCGACCTCTGGGACGACCAGGCCAAGGCTCAGCAGGTGACCTCACAGCTGTCGTACGTCAACGGCGAGATCAGCAAGCTGGGCAGTCTGCGTTCCCAGCTCGACGACGCCCGGGTGCTGCTGGAGCTGGCCGAGGCCGAATCCGACCCGGGTGTGCTCACCGAGGTCGAGGGTGAGATCACCGGGCTGACCAAGGCCATCCAGGAGATGGAGGTCCGCACCCTGCTCTCCGGCGAGTACGACTCCCGGGAGGCGCTGGTCGCCATCCGGGCCGGCGCCGGTGGCGTGGACGCGGCGGACTTCGCCGAGATGCTGCTGCGGATGTACCTGCGCTGGGCGGAGCGGCACGGCTACCCGACCGAGGTCTACGAGACCTCGTACGCCGAGGAGGCGGGCCTGAAGTCGGCCACCTTCGCGGTGAAGGTGCCGTACGCCTACGGCACGCTCAGCGTCGAGTCGGGCACCCACCGGCTGGTCCGGATCAGCCCGTTCGACAACCAGGGCCGTCGGCAGACCAGCTTCGCGGGCGTCGAGGTCCTGCCGGTCACCGAGCAGACCGACCACATCGACATCCCGGAGAACGAGGTACGCGTCGACGTCTACCGCTCCTCCGGCCCCGGTGGGCAGAGCGTCAACACCACCGACTCGGCGGTCCGGCTGACCCACATCCCGACCGGCATCGTGGTGACCTGCCAGAACGAGAAGTCCCAGTTGCAGAACAAGGCCTCCGCGCTGCGGGTGCTCCAGGCCCGGCTCCTGGAGCGCAAGCGCCAGGAGGAGGAAGAGAAGATGGCCGGCCTCAAGAGCGGCGGCACCAGCTCGTGGGGCGACCAGATGCGCTCCTACGTCCTGCACCCGTATCAGATGGTGAAGGATCTCCGAACTGAGCAGGAGACCGGCAATCCGAGCGGGGTCTTCGACGGCGACCTCGACGAATTCATCGAGGCCGGCATCCGTTGGCGCAAGCAGCGTCAACTCGCCAACGACGGTGCGTGACGGCTCGCGGGCGGAGCGCGTCATCGATCTCCAGGTAGAGGCCTGATTCGACGACTCGTGGCGGATCGGCGGGGCGTGGGGCTTGGCTCAGTTGTTACACCGCGTAGACTCACCACCCGTGATTCAGCTTGAGCAAGTGACGAAGACGTACCCGAAGGCGTCCCGGCCTTCGCTCGACAACGTGTCCGTCTCGATCGAGAAGGGCGAGTTCGTCTTCTTCATCGGTCCATCCGGCTCCGGCAAGTCCACAATCATCAAGATGCTGCTGCACGAGGTGGCCCCCAACAAGGGCCGCGTCGTGGTCAACGGCAAGGACGTCACGTCGATGCGTTCCTGGAAGCGACCCCACTTCCGACGCTCGATCGGCTGTGTCTTCCAGGACTTCCGGCTGCTGCCGAACCGCACCGCGTACGAGAACGTGGCGTTCGCCCTCGAGGTGATCGGCAAGACGAAGGCGGTTGCCCGCCGGGTCGTGCCGGAGGTGCTGGAGCTGGTCGGGCTCGGTGGCAAGGAGCACCGCTACCCGCACGAGCTCTCCGGTGGTGAGCAGCAGCGGGTCGCCGTCGCCCGGGCGTTCGTGAACCGTCCGCTGATCCTGCTGGCGGACGAGCCCACCGGAAACCTGGACCCGGACACCTCGATCGAGATCATGCGTCTGCTGGACCGGATCAACCGCACCGGCACGACCGTCGTGATGGTCACCCACGACTCCAACATCGTGAATCAGATGCGCCGCCGCGTCGTCGAGATCGAGAGCGGTCGCATCGTCCGTGACCAGGCCCGCGGCGTCTACGGGTGAGCCGGCGCTCCACCCCTGCGCAGCCTGACGACGAACACCTCATGCCGGAGACCCGGAGGAACCCCCGATGCGCGTGAAATACGTCCTGTCCGAGGTATTGGTCGGACTGTGGCGCAACGTGACCATGTCCATCGCGATGATCATCACGATGGCGGTCTCGCTGACCATGCTCGGCGCCAGCGGTCTGCTGTACCGCCAGGTCGACGACATGAAGGACCTCTACTTCAAGAACATCCAGGTCGCGATCTTCCTGAACCAGGAGGTGAGCGAGCCGCAGCGCACCGAGCTGAAGGGCAAGTTGGAGGGTGACCCCCTGGTCAAGGAGGTCATCTACGTCGACAAGGCCCAGGCGTACGAGCGCTTCAAGACGATGTACCAGGACGCGCCGGACCTGGTGAACGCGGTCAAGCCGGACCAGCTGCCCGAGTCCTTCCGGATCACGCTGAACAACCCGGAGCAGTACCGCGACATCTACGACCAGTACAAGGAGACCGACGGCGTCGACGAGATCGTCGACCAGAGCAAACTCCTCGACAAGATCTTCAACATCCTCACCTCGATCCAGAACATCGCGCTGGCCGCCGCCATCGTGATGGCGATTGCCGCCCTGCTGCTGGTCGCGAACACCATTCAGGTGGCGGCGTACAGCAAGCGACGTGAGGTCGCGGTCATGAAGCTTGTCGGTGCGTCCAACTGGTTCATCCAGGCGCCGTTCGTGCTGGAGGCGGTGGTGGCCGGCCTGATCGGCTCGCTGCTCGGTCTGGTCGCCCTGGTCGCGGCGAAGTATCTGCTCTTCGACGGGTCGTTGAGCGCGTTGCAGGGTCTGCTCTCGCCGATCAGCTGGGGCGACATCCTGTTCATCTTCCCGCTGATGGCCGGCGTCGGTGGTCTGGTGAGCGCGGCCACCGCCTGGATCACCCTGCGCTTCTACCTGCGGGTCTAGGCACCGGACGGGTCGTCCCGTCGTCTCCCGAGGACCCTCCCGCAGCCGGAAATAAACGGCGCGGGAGGGTCCTTCTTGTTCGGGTAGCATGATCGGTTGTCCGGCCGGGGTGAGCCCGGCCACGGGCGACGGAGGAGAGGGGGTGGCACCGATGCCACGGGAAAAGGGGCGCAAGGTGGTCGCCTCCAACAAGAAGGCGCGCCACGACTACGCGATCCTCGACACGTACGAGGCGGGCATGGCGCTGACCGGCACCGAGGTCAAGTCGCTGCGGGCCGGGCGCGCGTCGCTGGTCGACGCGTTCGCACAGGAGCGCGACAACGAGTTGTTCCTGCACTCCATGCACATCCCGGAATACACCCAGGGCACGTGGACCAACCACGAGCCCCGGCGTACGCGCAAGCTGCTGCTCAACCGGGGCGAGCTCGACAAGCTTCTCGGCAAGACCCGCGAGGGCGGTCTGACGATCGTCCCGTTGCAGGTCTACTTCTCCGACGGCTGGGCCAAGGTCGAGATTGCGCTGGCCAAGGGCAAGAAGTCGTACGACAAGCGTCAGGACCTCGCCAAGCGGGACGCGGACCGGGAGATCGCCCGGGTGTCCGGTCGGCGGGGCAAGGGGATGGACGACTGATTCATCCCGTTTGTCCGGGCTGGCGCGCCGGCCCGGGCCTCGGGATGAAAGCGGTTGCGGCAGGCGTTAGTCTTGTCAGTGCCGCCACATCGGCGGCCTGTCGAGGGGGTGACTGGTTTCGACTTCGTACGCAGCGACAGGGGAAGCGAGCCGAGGAAGCCGACGTCGTCTCGAGAATCGGTCGTCGGAAACTTATAAGCGCCAAGCAAAATCGCGCTGACTTCGCTCTCGCCGCCTGAGGCGAGTAGCTAAGTCTGTCGGCCTGGGAACGCCTTCGTCCCAGTAGCCGGCATCAGCTAGGAGGCTGGCCAATCGGACCCGGTCGCGGGGTCCGTGCGGCGAGATTAATCAGCGACTGGGCCCGTCACACCAACTTGCTCGCGTGAGCGGTGGGGCCGAGTAGAGGCACAGCGAGCTGCGCTCGGAGAAGCCCTGACAAACCGGCGAAGGACCCGGGTTCGATTCCCGGCACCTCCACCACCTCGAAGCGATGCGCCCCGGCCCACCGGCCGGGGCGCATCGTCGTTTGCGGACCCGTGCCCGGTGGCGTTCGCCTCCGGGCGCGACGACGGCGGGTGACCGCGGTCGTCCAGTTGGCCTACGCTGCGGCGCATGACGAAGGAACACCTGCGCCTGTCCGTGGGCGCGCCGCCCGGCCAACGTGCCGTCTCCGTGCTGGTGGGCGGGTTCTTCACCATCGTCGGCCTGGTCTTCGTGGCGCTGCCGCTGGTCGCCGACGGTCTGCTGCGCCGGTTGACCGGCCCCGGCGGTGGGCTCACCTCGTACGAGGACGCCCGCGACATTCCACCCGAACTGTTGCCGCCCGAGCTGCGCGACGGTGGAACCGGAGGCGGACCGGGCCTCGGCGCGGGCCGGTTCCTCGGGCTCTGCGGGCTGCCGATCGCACTGCTCGGGCTCTATCTCGTGCTGCGGGTCCTGCGCACCGCCGCCTGGCTTGACGGCACCCGGGCACGGGTGCGGGGCGCGTTTGGCAGTCACACGGTCGACCTCGCCACCGCCGAGGTCGGTGCCGGGATGGTCTCCTACCGGGACACGGGCGACGACCGGCCGGGCAGCGTGCAGCGGGTCCCGACGATCGTCGCCCGCGACGCCGGCACCGGGCGGCGGGTCACCATCCCGCTGCGTGGCATGGGGCTGGCCACCCTCCCGCCGTACGAACTACGCGCGCTCGCCGACGCGATGACCGCCGGCCGCCCCACCAGCGGGCGCGACGGCGACGCCCACGCGCTCGCCGGGCAGCTGCGCGCCATGGCCGAGCGCCCGCTCGGGGTCTGATTCTCCGGGACCGCTGGTGCGCGGCGCCAATCTGCTCTGGGAGGCGTACCAGACGGATCTGGGTGGCGAAACCTGAGCCGGGAACCGGAGAGTCGACGGGCGCGTCGAACCGGGCATGCGTCGACCGACAGTGCTGCTCGTACTCCCGTTGTTGCTCGTGGCGGGCTGCGCCCAGACCGGCGCCGGCCCGGCCGACGGGCCCAGCGACCCGACGCCGCACCGTGCCGAAGCCTTCGACCAGCGGGCCGCCCGGGTCGCCGAGGCGTGGCAGCCCGGCCCCGACTGGCGTACGGGGTACGTCCCCCTGGAGGGGCCGACAGTGCTCACTGGTGACCCGCGCTTCACACCGGACACCGAGGCGGCCTTCCGAGCCGGGTGGTACCGCGCGCAGGTCCCGATTCCGCCGACCCGGGTCGGCGGTGAGATCCGGTTCCCGGACGGTCGGCTGACGTTGCCGTTGGTCAGCGCCGCCGAGGCGTATCGGGAGCTTGACCAGGGTGACCCGCTGCCCTGCCCGGGTCGACCGAAGCGGCCAGGCCTGCCCACCCCCGGCGGGCCAACCGTCGAACCGGGGCCGGATGGTTGGGCCACCAGCACGGCGCAGACCGCCTGCCTTCCGCTCACCGTCACCGGGGTCACGCTGGGCACCGTGCCGGTCCGGACTAGCCGGGGTGAGGCGCAGGTCCCGGCCTGGCTGTTCACCGTCGAGGAGCTGGCCACGCCGGTGGCCCGGCTCGCCGTCGCGCCCACGGCGGTCAAGCGGGTGCCCGAGCCCACCGCGCCCGCCGGGCCGTTGCCGGACGGGCTGGTGTCCGCTCAGGACCTCGCGGCGGTCGACGGTGCCCGGTTGACCGTGCGGCTCGGCGTCGGTGCCTGTGACACCGCGATCACACCGCTGGTGTGGGAACGGCCGGACGTCGTGGTGGTCGGTGGCAGTGTCACCCGGAGCACCGGCGAGTGCATCGCCATCCTCAAGATGGAACCGGTCACCGTCACCCTCGCGGCGCCGCTGGGTGCCCGGCCGGTGCTGGACGTGTCCACCGGCGCCGCCCTGTCGATCGCCTCTCGCTGACCGGCCGGCTCAGAGGATGCTGGGCACGTCGGTGCTGATCGGCACGGCCAGCACCGTGGGTCGGTCCGCGCGCAGCCCGGCGCCGAGTGCCGTGCCGAGATGGTCGGGGGTCTCCACCACCTCGGTGGCGCAGCCGTAGCCGGCCGCGATCGCGATGATGTCCAACCCCGGCAGGTCCAGGCCGGGCACCCCGGGAGTGTCCTTCAGCTCGGCGAACGCCTTGAGGATCGCGTACTGCTGGTTGACCGGGACGACCACCACCACCGGCAGGGCGAGGCGCGCGGCCGTCCACAGAGCCTGCACCGAGTAGTGGAACGAGCCGTCGCCGATCACCGCCACCACGGGTCGCCCGCGTCCGGTGTCCCGCTCGGCGAGTGCCACCCCGATCGCGGCGGGCAGGCCGTAGCCGAGGCCTCCGCTGGCCATCGTGAAGTACGACGCCGGGCGTCTGATCTTGAGCTGACGGCGCAGCGCGGACAGATTGGATGGTGACTCCTGGACCAGCACGCCGTCCGCCGGCCAGTGCGCGGCCAGGGCGGCGAACAGGGCGTCGGCGCTCAGGGGAGCGGTGACCTCGGGCGGTGCCGGCGCGTCCCGCCGTGGTGGCGGCTGCCGGTCGGCCGTCGGCACCCGTTCGACCAGCGCGGCCAGGGTCAGCCCCGGGTCCCCGAGCAGGCTGTCCCCGACCGGGGCGCGGGCGGCTTCGTCGGGGTCGTCGGTGACGTGCAGCAGCCGGGCGCCGTCGGGCAGGTGGTCGCCCGGCACGTACGGGTAGTAGCGGAACACCGGAGCACCGACGACCAGCACCGTGTCGTGCCCGCGCAGTGCCTCGGCCAGCGGACCGATCGCGTACGGCAGCACCCCGCGAAAGTGGGGGTGGTCCTCGGGGAACACGGCCCGTTCGGTGGCCGGGGCCGACCAGACCGGTGCGGCCAGCCGCTCGGCCAACGCGACCGCCGTCGACCAACTCCCGGAGCGGTCCACCCCCGGCCCGTACACGAGCACCGGGTTGTGGCTGCCGGCGAGGATCCGGGCGAACTCGTCCAACCGCTCGGGGTCCGGCGCGAACCGGGTGGCCACCGAGCGCGGCGCGGGCGGCGGGTCGGCGGTCTGGGCCCAGTCGTCCATCGGCAGCGAGAGGAAGACCGGCCCGGCGGGTGGCTGCACCGCCGTCGCGTACGCCCGCAGCACCGCCGCGGGGATGTCCTGCGCCCTGGCGGGCTCGTAGGCCCACTTGACGTACGGCTGGGGAAGCTCGGTGGGTCGACGGTTGGCCAGCCGGGGTTCGAGCAGCAGCATCTCCCGGGTCTGCTGGCCGGCGCTGACGATCAGCGGGGTCTTGTTGTGCCAGGCGGTGACCAGGTTGCCCATGCCGTTGCCGGTGCCCGGTGCGGTGTGCAGGTTGACGTGGGCGGGTTGCCCGGTCGCCTGGGCGTACCCGTCGGCCATCGCCACCGCTGTCGCCTCGTGCAGCGCGTGGACGTAGTGGAAGTCGGCGGGGAAGTCCCGCAGGAAGGGCTCCTCGGTGGAGCCGGGGTTGCCGAAGACCGTGGTCATGCCGAGGGTGCGGAGCACGTCGTACGTCGCGTCCCGGACCGTTGCCATCGCCACCCGCCTCCGTGTCGCGGGCAGGGACGATCACGGTCGCCCTCCCGATCAGCCGAATCTATCGGGATGTGACGGACCTTTCGGGCGTTTCCCCGCCGTGGGTGGTCCGGATCCTTCGATCACCAGGAGGTTCACCGTCGGGTCATCGACAGTCCGTCTCAACTGTCCGATCACCCGCCGTTCAGACCTTAGCCAGCACCCGGGACGCAGGCTATGGTGCCAGGCATGGCGTTGACAGCGCGGCTGATCCCGGCGCACCGGGCGGATCCGGCAGATGACCGATCCCCGGCGCGGGCTCACGGTTGACGGGTGTGTGGGATGCAGGGAGAGGGCCAGGCGATCGGCGGACGAGCCATGGAGTCGATGACCGGGCGGCTGCTGGTCGCGACTCCGGCGCTCAAGGACCCGAACTTCGACCGTACGGTGGTGCTGCTGGTCGCCCATGAGCCGGGCGGTGCTCTCGGCGTGGTGTTGAACCGTGCCACCGAGGTGCCGGTGGCCGAGGTGCTCGGCGACTGGAGTGACCTGGCCCGCCACCCGGCGGTGCTCTTCGAGGGCGGCCCGGTGCAGCCCGACTCGGCCATCTGCCTGGCTCGCATGCGGCACCCGATGCGCCGGCTGAAGGGCTTCCACCAGGTCTCCGGGGCGGTCGGCACGATCGACCTCTCGGTCGACCCGGAGCGGCTGCGGGAGAGCATCGGCGGCATCCGCGTCTTCGCCGGCTATTCCGGCTGGGGCAGCGGCCAGCTGGAGCAGGAGATCGCCGACGGCTCGTGGTTTCTGCTGGACGCGTTGCCCGGTGACGCCTTCGTCGACCGCCCCGACGACCTGTGGCCGATGGTGCTGCGCCGGCAGGGCGGGATGATGGCCGCGGTCGCGCACTTCCCGCCGGACGTGGCGCTCAACTGACCCGGCTCGGCGGGGACCCCGCGAGATGACCATGCGGGCCGGTCTGTGTATAGTTTCTCAGTGCCCGGGCGACCGGGACAACAGCAAGGGGCCGTGGCGCAGCTGGTAGCGCACCACACTGGCAGTGTGGGGGTCAGGGGTTCGAGTCCCCTCGGCTCCACCCTTGTGAAACGCCCTGACCGGGGACCAACCGGTCAGGGCGTTTTCCGTTGCGCCCGGCCTGGGTGGGCGCCTAGCGCACGATCGGTGACCACTCCCGCTGGCTGACGATCGTCACACCGGGCGTGCGGTAATAAGCGTCCTCGGCGAGGGTCGCGGCGAGCGCCTCGGCGTCCGGGACGTCGAAGATCAGGACCGCGCCGGAGTCGTCGGGGAACGGCCCGGCCATGACCAACCGGCCCTCCTGGCGCAGAGCCTGGAGACGCTCCCGGTGCGCCGGCCGGGCCGCGAGTCGGTCGGGTTCCTCGCCGAAGGACAGCTCCACGATGAACACGGTTCCTCCTCCTGGGGCCGATCTTTTCGGAAAGCACCCTAGTCGATGCGCCGCCGCCGCACCGACACGCGAAACGCCCTGACCGGATGACCCGGTCAGGGCGTTTGTCGACTGTATGTCCGGTGCGGGCTGGATCAGCCCTGGCGGCTCTTCCACTGCGGGTTGGCGCGGTTCACCACGACCACCCGGCCGCGACGGCGGACCACCGCCGAACCCGGCTTCTGCTTCAGTGCACGCAACGAGCTACGTACCTTCATGTCTGCCTCCTCGGTGCAAGCGGTTCCGAGTATCGAAACGCCGCACCCACCCGCCGGATTCCCGCCGGCCAGCCGTCGAACCTTTGCCGCCCGCTGGCCGTACCAGTGGGTGGAGGTCACCCTCATGCCCGTACGCCGGCTCTTCGCCATGGTGCTGGTCGCTGCCGCGACAGTGCCGCTGGCAGCCACGCCCGCCGCCGCACACGGCGCCCCGACCAACCCGGTCAGTCGGGCGGCCGCCTGCGGGCCCGAGGGCCGGTACGCGGCCACCAGCGCCTGCCGGGCGGCGGTCCAGGCGGGCGCGGCGGTACGCGAATGGGACAACGTACGCGTCGCGGCGATCAACGGTCGGGATCGGGATCGCATCCCGGACGGTGAGTTATGCAGCGGTGGGCTGTCCGCGTACCGGGGGCTGGATCTCCCCCGGACCGACTGGCCGAGCACCGAGCTGACCACCGGTGCGAAGTTCACCTTCACGTACCGGACCACGATCGAGCACCGGGGCACCTTCCGGCTCTACGTCACCAAGCCCGATTACGACCCGCGTGCACCGTTGACCTGGACGGATCTGGAAGCGCGCCCGTTTCTGACGATGAAGGACCCGCCGGTGCGGGCCGGGGCGTACCAGTTGGCGGGTCGGCTGCCGGCGGGCCGCGACGGTCGGCACCTGATCTACACGATCTGGCAGAACTCCAGCACCCCGGACACCTACTACTCCTGCTCGGACGTGGTGTTCCGTGGTGCCAGGGCCACCGCGTCGAAGGCCGTCGCGACGAAGAGCGCGGCGGCTGCTTCGCGTACCGCTGCGGGTCGGCCGGTCGCCTCCGAGTCGGCGGTGGCGGCGGCGGCCGACCCGGGCGTGCCGGTGGCGTCGGTGACGAACCTCGGCGGCCGGTGGTCCGTGCTGGGCGGCGCCGCCGTTGTGCTGGTCCTGCTGCTGTTGCTGATCGGCGCGAGCCGGCGACGTCGCGGCGCCGCCGCACCCGTGGGCCGGCAGTGCGAGGTACGCAACCACCGCGCCGGGCGGCGCCGGATCTGGTGACCCGACCCCGCCCGGAGCCCGGCGGTGTTCAGCTCAGGTGCTGCTCGATCTCGGCCAACTCGTCGGCGGTGAAGTCGAGGTTGTCGAGCGCGGCGATGTTGGTCTCCAGCTGCTCGACGCTGCTCGCCCCGATGATCAGGCTGGTCATCCGCGGGTCGCGCAGGGCCCAGGCCAGCGCCAGCTGCGCGAGGGACTGCCCGCGCCGCTCGGCGACCGCGCCGAGCCCTCGGATGGTGGCCATCTTCTCCTCGCTGAGGTCGCTCTCGTTGAGGAAGACGCTGGTGCGCACCCGGGAGTCCGCCGGGATGCCACCCAGGTAGCGATCGGTCAGCAGGCCCTGGGCGAGCGGGCTGTACGCGATGCAGCCCGCGCCGACCTGCTCCAGCGTGTCGAGCAGGCCGTCGGACTCGGTCCAGCGGTTGAGCATCGAGTACGACGGCTGGTTGATCAGCAGCGGCGTGCCCAGGTCGCGCAGGATCGCGGCAGCCCGTGCGGTCTGCTCGGAGTTGTAGTTCGAGATGCCGACGTAGAGCGCCTTGCCGGAGCGGACGACCGCGTCCAGCGCGCCCATCGTCTCCTCCAGCGGGGTGTCCGGGTCGAACCGGTGCGAGTAGAAGATGTCGACGTAGTCCAGCCCCATCCGGCCCAGCGACTGGTCCAGCGAGGAGATCAGGTTCTTGCGGGAGCCCCACTCGCCGTACGGGCCGGGCCACATGAGGTAGCCGGCCTTGCTGGAGATGACCAGCTCGTCCCGGTACGGCGTCAGGTCGGTGGCGAGCATCCGGCCGAAGTTCTCCTCCGCCGAACCGGGCGGTGGGCCGTAGTTGTTGGCCAGGTCGAAGTGGGTGACACCCAGGTCGAAGGCGCGCCGGACGATGTCGCGCTGCCGTTCGAAGGGGCGGTCCGGGCCGAAGTTGTGCCAGAGCCCGAGGGAGACGGCGGGCAGCCGCAGGCCACTGCGCCCGCTGCGCCGGTAGGTCATGGAGTCGTAGCGGTCATCCGCGGCGAGGTAGGTCACGATCATGAGCCTAACTCTGGCTCGCGCTGGCGGTGATCGTGCGTGTGAACCAGGACATGGGGGTAGTTTCGACGCCATGCGTTTCATTGCTCTCGACACCCCCAAACCGCTGTCCAAGATCGGGCTGGGCACCTGGCAGTTCGGCTCCCGGGAATGGGGCTACGGCCCGGCCTTCGAGAAGCAGGCGGCGCAGATCGTCCGGCGGGCCGTGGAGCTGGGTGTGACGGTGTTCGACAGCGCGGAGATCTACGGCTTCGGGCGCAGCGAACGGATCCTCGGTGCCGCCCTCGGCGACGACCGGCCCAAAATGGTGGTCGCCACCAAGATCTTCCCGGTCCTGCCGGTGGCCGCCGTGGTGCAGCAGCGGGCGGTCGCCTCGGCGGCCCGGCTCGGCGTCACCAGCATCGACCTCTACCAGGTGCACCAGCCCAACCCGCTGGTCGCCGACCACACCACCATGCGCGGCATGCGGGCGTTGCAGGACGTCGGGCTGGTCAGCGAGGTCGGGGTCAGCAACTACGGGCTGCGCCGCTGGCAGGTCGCCGAGGCGGCGCTCGGCCGACGGGTGCTCAGCAACCAGGTCCGCTACAGCATGCTGGACCGCGCACCCGAGCAGGACCTGCTGCCGTACGCGCGGCAGGCCGGTCGGGTGGTCATCGCGTACAGCCCGCTGGCGCAGGGCTTCCTCTCCGGCCGGTACGACGCGAAGAACCCACCGAGCGGCGCGGTCCGGCGGGCCAACCCGTACTTCCTGCCGCAAAACCTGGAACGTGGCGCGGTCCTGATCGACACCCTGCGCCAGGTGGCCGACGCGCACGACGCCACCCCCAGTCAGATCGCGCTGGCCTACCTGCTGCGCCACCCGAACGTGCTCGCCATTCCCGGGGCCTCCGGGGTGGAACAGATGGAACGCAACGCCGCCGCCGCGGACATCGACCTCGCCGACGACGAGTACGCGGCACTGGCCGAGACCGCGAAACGCTTCCGCCCGGTCACCGGCCTCGCCGCGATGCCGGCGATGGTGCGTGCCCGGTTCGCCAGCCCAACGGAGAAGTGAGCACAGTGGACGACATCACCGCACTGATCCTGGACGACCACGCCGCCTTCCGGCGCGGCTTCGCCCGCCTCGACGACGCCCGCGACGAGCAGGAGATGCTCGCCATCTGGGACGCTCTCGCCCTGCACCTGGACATCCACGCCGAGGCGGAGGAGGCGATCCTCTACCCGCACCTGGTCAAACACGGCGACGACGGCGAGGACGAGACCGCCGACGCGATCGGTGACCACAACAAGATCCGGGACGCCATCGCCGAGGCGAAACTGCACCCGGTCGGTTCGGAGCAGTGGTGGGAGGCGGTCGGCACCGCCCGCCGGGAGAACAGCGAGCACCTCGCCGAGGAGGAGGACGAGGCGCTGCCCGACTTCCGCCGGCACGCCAGCACCGAGCTCCGCGCCGAGCTGGGCCAACGCTGGCTGACCTTCTACGGCGAGCACAAGAACGGCCGCAACCTGCCGTTCCGCGACAAGGACCCCCAGCAGTACGTGGCCGACCACCGCTGAGATCTCCCCGGCACGGGGGAGTCGCCGAGCCTGGTTCCGGCATGAGAATGACGAGGTGACCCTCCGAGCGGTGCTGACCCCGCTGGTCGCCGGCACCACCTGGCGACGCGGCGTGTTCCTGCTGCTCGGCGGCGTGCTGGCCCTGCCGTACGGGGTCCTCGCGGTGACCTTCGCCCAACTGCTCGCCGACTCGGAGATCCCCCGCCCACTGGTCTACGCGCTGCTGGTGATCGCGGCGCTGATCGCCGTGGTCCCGCTGCTGCTGGACGGCAGCCGGGCTCTGGAGATCGCCGCCGTACGGGCGTTGCTCGGCATCGACCTGTCCGAACCGGCGCCGGGGCACACGGCCGACCGGGAGACCCGGCTGCGCAGTGCGCTCTGGATCGCCACCCACCTCATCGTCGGCGCGCTGGTGATGGTCGCGCTGTTCAGCGCCCTGCCGATGGCGCTGGCGTTCATCGCTCAGCAGTTCGGCATCGGCACCGAGCTGACCAGCCGAGAACGGTTCGGGCCGCTGGACGGGCGGGACAGCGGCTGGCTGACAGTGAGCGGGGTGGCCCTGCTGGTCGGCCTCGGCTACGCCGTCGCCGGGCTCGGCGCGCTCGCCGGCTCGATGGCGCCGGTGCTGCTCGGCCCCGCCCCGGCGGAGCGCATCGCCGCCCTGGAGGCGCAGGCCATCCGGCTCGCCGAACGCAACCGACTGGCCCGGGAGCTGCACGACTCGATCGGTCACGCCCTGACCGTGGCCACCCTCCAGGCCGGTGCCGCCCGCGAGGTCCTCGACACCGACAGGGAGTTCGTCCGGCGGGCGCTCACCGCCATCGAGGAGACCGGACGGACCGCGATGGACGAACTGGACCACGTGCTCGGGCTGCTCCGGGAAGGCGGCAACGAGCGACCCGTGGTGGCGCCGCAGCGTACCCTCGCCGACCTGGACCGTCTGGTCACCGACGCCCGCGCGGCCGGGCTGGCCGTGCACGCGCTTCGCGTCGGCGACCCGGCGCGAGTGCCCGCGGCGGTCTCCCGGGAGGGCTACCGGATCGTCCAGGAAGGACTGACCAACGCCGCCCGGTACGGCGAGGGGCCGGTGACGTTGCGGCTGGACCTGCACCCGGGGGGCGTTGGAGTTGGAGCTGGTCAACGGGGTGCGCCGCCGCCCCGAGCGGGCTCATCCGGGGCGCGGCGGTCGAGGCCTGGACGGCATGCGGGAGCGGGTGCTGCTGCTCGGCGGCGGCATCACCGTGGGACCGGACGGTGACCGCTGGCTGATCCGGGCCCGCCTGCCCTACGAGGAGACGCGATGACCACCGGCGTGCTCATCGTCGACGATGACGAGCTGATCCGGATCGGGCTGCGGGCCATCATCGACGCCCAACCCGACCTGAGCGTGCTCGCCGAGGCCGCCGACGGCGCCGAGTTGCCGCCGCTGGTCGCCCGGCACCGACCCGACGTGGTGCTGATGGACGTACGGATGCCCGGCATCGACGGCATCCAGGCCACCCGACACCTGCTGGCCACCTCCGCCGACCCACCCCGGGTGCTCGTCGTCACCACGTTCGCCAACGACGAGTACGTCTACGAGGCGCTGCGCGCCGGGGCCTCCGGCTTCCTGCTCAAACGGGCCCGGCCCGCCGAGGTGGTGGAGGCCGTCCGGGTGGTCGCGGCGGGGGAGTCGCTGCTCTTCCCGGCCGCCATCCGCCAGCTCGTCGGGGCGTACGGGCCGGCCGGCGGCGACCAGCTGCGCGCCGCCCGACTCACCGACCGGGAGGCCGAGGTGCTGCGGTTGATGACCACCGGCCGGTCCAACCCGGAGATCGCCGCGCACCTGGTGGTCGGTGTGGAGACGGTCAAGACGCACGTCGGCAACGTGCTGGCCAAGCTGGGCGTCCGCGACCGTACGCAGGCGGTCATCGCCGCCTACGAGTCCGGCTTCGTCACCCCGTCCGGCTGAACGGTCCCTCCGTCGTTCTGACCGGTCCCTCCACCGGGGGAGCGGATTCACCGCCGGCCGGGAGGGAATCCGGCTGTCGTTTGTCGAGGCTGTGAGCATGACAACGATCACTGCCTCCCCGCCTCGATCCGACTCCCGCTGGCCCGATCGGCTGGCCCCACTGGCCGCCGGCTGGCTCGGCCTGTGGGGTGTGCTCGCCCTTGTCGGCACCCTCACCGGCGCCGGCTACCCGTTCGGCGCCAACGACCGCAACGGCGGCGACGTCAACCTGCTGCGCCTGGTGCCGGTGGACCTGGCCACCCCGCTCTTCGCCGGCGTACTGCTGACCGCCGCGGTGGCCGCACTGGCCATGAGCCGCCCCGCCGTACGCCCACCCGGCCCGCTGCGGACGCTGCTCGCCGGCTACGGCTGGGCGGTGGCGTTCGTCCTCGCCGTGGTCGTGCCGGACGTCCGGGTGCTGGTGATCCTCGGCTACCTGCCGATACTGATCGTCGGTGCGCCGTTCGGCTGGCCGCCGGTCGACTACGCCGACATCTTCAACTGGGCGCTGTTCGCCCGGTTCGCCGCGCTGGCCGGCGGGCTGCTGCTGGCCGGGGCGGTGCTCGCCTGGCAGCGCCGCACCGCCGCGGCCTGCGTGGGCTGCGGTCGCGACCACACCGACCGAGGGTGGGCCACCCCGGCCGCCGCCGCCCGCTGGGGCCGGTGGGCCGCCGGCACCGCCGCCGTCATCCCGTTCACGTACGCGCTGACCCGGTTCGCCTGGGCGGCCGGCATCCCGCTCGGTATCTCCCGGGAGTTCCTCACCGAGATGCAGGACAGCGGGCTGGTGTGGGCCGGGTTCGGGCTGGGCGCGTTCGCCACCGTCGGCGCGATCCTCACCCTCGGGCTGGTGCAGCGCTGGGGCGAGCGGTTCCCCCGCTGGGTGCTCGGCCTGGCCGGTCGTCGGGTGCCGGTGACGCTGGCCGTGGTGCCGGCCACCCTCGTCGCCATCGCGGTGACCGCGGCCTCGTTCGGACTGCTCAGCAACCCGAAGTTCTGGGAACTCACCGGCGGGCTCAGCCTGACCGGGGCGCCGATGCTGCTCTGGCCGCTGTGGGGCGTGGCGCTCGGCGTCGCCACGTACGCGTACCACCTGCGCCGCCGCGGAGCCTGCCGGCGCTGCGGTCGGGGTTGATCCGACATGTCGCCGCGCCCGGTCACCGGATCGATGGTCCTTCCCGCCCGGACGCCGGATTTTGGATGGCCGGATGGCCGAGAACAATGTCTGCGGACCGCACTGTGGCGTTGAACCGGATGACCCGCCCGACCCACCGCGCAATCAGCGTGAGGCCGCTAGGATGACCCGGTTCGTCGGCGGGGTCGGCGTTACGTGACGGGTCTCGGCCCGACGGTTTCCGCACAATTCATTGCTCACTCGGGCGCGAGTCCTTTTCGCGGGTGGACGGATCATGATGGATACGACCGATGGCGCACCGCAGGGCACCCTCGTGGACCTCAGTGACGTGAGCCTGGCTGATCTTCAGGAGTTGGACCAGTCGGTGTTCGCCCACTCGCTACGCCGAATCCTCGACGAGATCGACCGCCCCCAGGAGGCGGTCGCCGGGTGGAACTCGGCGATGTGAGGATGCCGGGCGGCGGGCGCGGCATGACGGGGGCCGTCACGGTAGCCGAGGGCGGCGTCGCCGCCCGCCCGCGGCCCGTCCCGTTCTCGGAGTTCATCCTCAAGGTCCACAGCAGGTGCAACCTGGCCTGCGACTACTGCTACATGTACGAACTGGCGGACCGCAGCGCCCTCTCCGACCCCCTGCTGATGGCCCCGGCGATCTTCGACCACGCCTGCCGGCGGATACGTGAACACGTCCGCGCCCACGACCAGACCGATGTGCGGATCGTCCTGCACGGCGGTGAACCGCTCCTGGTCGGCGCTCCCAACCTGGTCCGGATGGCGGACCGGCTCCGGGAGGCGGTCGCGCCGTCGCAGGCCCAGATCAGCGTGCAGACCAACGGCACCCTCCTGACTCCACACGCTCTCTCCCTGCTGGCCGACGCCCGGGTGCGGGTGGGCGTGAGTCTGGACGGAGACCGGACGTCGAACGACAGGCACCGGCGGTACGCGTCGGGCCGCAGCAGCTACGACGAGGTCGACCGCGCCCTGCGCCTGCTCGCCGAGCGGCCCGACTCGTACGCGGGTGTGCTCTGCGTCGTGGACCTCGCCGCCGATCCGCGACAGACCTACGAGACGCTGGTGTCGTACCGGCCGCCGATGGTGGACTTCCTGCTCCCGCACGCCAACTGGGAGGCGCCGCCGCGGCGGGGTGACGGCCCGAGCCCTTACGGCACCTGGTTGGCCGCCGCATTCGATGCCTGGTACGACACCTCGCCCCGCCTGACCCGGGTGCGTCTCTTCGAAGAACTCATCAATCTGCTGTTCGGAGGGCGGAGCCGGACCGAATCCCTCGGGCTGAGCCCGGTGGCCGCAGTGGTGATCAACACCGACGGGGCGTACGAGCAGGTCGACACCCTGCGCTCCACCTACCCCGGCGCGGTCGGCACCGACCTGACCGTCTTCACCGACTCCCTCGACGATGTGCTGCGGCACCCCGCCGTCATCGCCCGCCAGGTGGGAGTTGAGGCCCTCGCCGCCTCCTGCCGAGCGTGCCCCGTGCACCGGGTCTGCGGTGCCGGCAACTATCCCCATCGGTACCGGGAGGGAAGCTTCACCAACCCGTCCGTCTACTGCCCCGATCTTCTGCTGCTCATCGCCCATGTGGAACGACGCCTGCGAGCGGACCTGGCAGCCATGCCCCGGGAGCGGTCGTGACGGGATACCACCGGCTCGCCCCCGACGACCTCGCGGCGCTCGCGGCTGGCCTCGGTGACCGGAGGACGATCCGTCTGCTGCGTGACGGTCAGGTGAGCAAACGCATGCTTCAGCTGCGCGCGCTCCTCGACACCGCCGATTCGGAGGAGACCACCCGACACTTCGCGCTGTGGGCCACGGCGGCGGACCGGTCGCCCGAGGCGGGGCCGGCGGTGCTGGCCCTGCCGCACACCGGTGCCTGGTTGGCCACCGCGCTGCGGCGACTGCGTACGCCGATGCCGTCCGGTTCGGCGTCCGCCGCGGCAGTCGGCCGGACGACCGGCGGGTTGGTGGTGGAGGCCGCACCCGAGTGGCCCGTCGAAGCCGAGCTGACCCCGCTCGGGTCGATCGCCGCGGTGGCGGCCCTCCGGGCCGGAATGGACTTCGAGCTCAGCGTCACGCCGCGCGACGGGGTCGTCTACCTGCCCACGCTCGGGCTCGCGCGGGTGGGGGACGCGCAGCGGGTGACCATCGAACGGGCGGGGTCGCAGCTCCTGGTCGGGCCGGTCACGGTGTCGCTGGTTCCTCCGCCGGACGCTGGGCCGGGTGCGGAGACCGACGGCTGGTCCGGCCTGCACCGACTGTGCAGCACCGCAGACGGGTTGACGCTGCGGATCACTCTCGACGATCTCGACCCGTACCGGGACCGGCACCAGCTGTGCGCCGCGGACCGGCTCACGCCCGCCGAGGTGTCCGAGTGGCAACGGCTGCTCGACGAGGCCTGGCCGATGCTGGTGCGTCACCACCGTCGGCACGCCGAGGCGATAGCCGAGGGCCTGCGCTGCCTCGTGCCGCTGCTGGCCGATTCGGTCAGCGCCGGGGTCAACGTCACCAGCATGGACGCCTTCGGGTCGGTCTCGATGACCCGTCCGATCGACGGGGAGGCGTTCGCGCTTGGTCTGCTGCACGAGTTCCAGCACGCCAAGCTCGGAGCGACGATCGACGTCGAGCCCCTCTACGACCGTGACGACCGGCGCTACTACTACGCCCCCTGGCGCGACGATCCGCGTCCTCTCGGCGCCGTCCTCCAGGGTGTCTACGCCTTCATCGCGGTGACCGAGTTCTGGCGGGGGCGTCGTGCGTTACGCAGTGGTGGCCCGGCCCGGTTGGCCGAGGTGGAATTCGCTCGCTGGCGCGACCGCGTGTCCCGCACCTGCGCGGACATCGAGTCCTTCGGCCGTCTGACCGCGGCCGGCCGCGAATTCGTCACCGGTCTGCGGCGGGTCATCGACGACTGGCGGGACCCGGTGGACCCGGGGGCGGCCGAGCTCGCCAGGGAGGCCGCCGAGGACCACTGGACGGTCTGGCGACTGCGGAACCGCCGGCCGGATCCGGACGCCGTCCACCAGCTCGCCGCCGCCCGCGCGGCCGGCCTGCCGTGCCCCGCCGCCATCGTCACGCTGCGGGTGGAACCGGCCGACGGTCGATGGCTGAGCCTCAGCCCACGGCTCGATCTGGTGCGGCTGCGGTTAAGCGATCCGGAGCGGTTCATGCGGCTGCGCACCGGCGCGGAACGCCTCGTCGACGCACTGCCCATGGCGTCCGACGGTGACCTGGCCCTCGCCGCCGGGGATGACCTCGCCGCCCGCGAGAGCTACCGCGGGCAGGTGTGCGCTGATCCGGAGCAGCTCTCCGCCTGGGTCGGCCTGGCCCTCGCCGAGCAGCGCCTGACGGCAGCGCAGAAGACCGGCGGCGCCGACCCGGAGCTGTGCCGAGCGGTGTACCTGCGGCTGCGCGCGGCCGGGCACCCGGAGGATCCACTCGAACTGGCCCGCTGGCTTGCTCCGGTCACCTGCGTGGCGGCAGCGGGCATCGAGCACGGTGGCGCGTCGTCTACGTCGGTGGCGGTTCCAGATCGCAGTTGAGGCGGTTCGCCTCGACCAGGGCGATGGTGTTCGGGTGGCTGTCACCCAGGACGCGGCGGAAGAGGGGCATCACCGCGTCACGCAGAGTGCGGGCACCTCGGTGGTCTCCGGCGACACTCAGACTGGTGGCCAGGTTGTTCGCCACCGCGAGGGTGTCCGGGTGGGACGGCCCGAGGATGCGCTGCGCCCGCTCGTAACAGTCCTGGTCGGCGGCGAGGGCCGCCGCGAACTCCCGACGCACGTACCAGCAGTTGGCGAGGTTGATGTTCGCGGCCAGCGTGTACGGATGGTCCGCGCCGACCCGTTCGGTGAAACGGTTGACGACCTCGTCGGACAGCGTGAAGGCCGCCTCCAGATCCCCAGCCTTCCGGAGGAAGATCGCCAGGTTGTTGCCGTACGCCAGGGTGAACAGGTGGTCCTCGCCCATCGCGTCCCGATACCACCGGTATACCGGCCGTGCCCGGCGAAGCGCGCCCGCGTCGTCCTCCAGAGCGGACTCGTCACAGGCCAGATTCATCGCTGCGGCCTGCACGTCCGGATGATCGGGGCCGTGCCGACGGCGGGAACGGACCAGCACGTCCGCGCTCAACGCGTGGGCCCGCTCGAACTCGCCCAATTTCCGGAGGGTCACCGCGTAGTTCTTGGCTACCCGTAGCGTCTCGCTGTCCTCCTCGCCGAGCACCTCCCGGTCCGCCTCCACCGCTGCCTCCAGGACCCGGCGGGACTCGGTGAGGTCGCCCGTGTCGCGCAGGTCGCGGCCGTACTGCCCCTCCGAGAAGAGGGTGTACGGGTGCATCGGACCGAGGGTGTCGCGGCGGCGGGCCAGGGTGCGTTCGTTGAGCCGCAACGCCCCACGCAGATCGCCGACCAGCCGGAGCGACAGGGCCAGGTTGTGCGCGGCGATCAACGCCCTTGGGTGTTCCTCGCCGAACACCTCACGGGCCAACTCCTCCGTGCGGGTGTCCAACTCGCGCGCCCGTTCGAAGAACCCGAGCGCGCGCAGGTCCGCGGCGAGGCTGCCCGCCACGATCACCGTGTACTCGTGGTCCTCGCCGAGCGTGTCGGAGAGCCGCTGGTACACGTCCTGATCGATGTCGTACGCGGCCTGGTACTGCGCCTCGAGGCGCAGCGCGTTGGCGAGGTGGAAGCGCATCATCTGGGTCGGCGGGTCGTCAGCGCCATGCTCCGCCCGCCACGCCTCGATCGCCTTCTCGGCCAGCTCGGAGCAGGTGGCGAAGTCGACCCGTGTCCACATGTAGCGGGCCACGTCGAGCAACAGCTGTCGGACCTCCGGCTGGGGCGAGTTGAGGGTCTTCGACGGCAGCAGGTGTGGCCAGAGATCCGCGTAGATCGGCCAGTTGCGGGGCTGGTCGGGGTCCTTCGGGTTGGCGGCGGCGAGGATCGCGTGCACGTGACGCCGGTTCTCCGCCTTGGCCTCGTCGGACATGGACTCCCGGATCAGCTCCTGCACCAGTGGGTGCATGCGGAGGCTGGTCTGGTTGCCGTCGTCACCGCGGTCCGGAGTGCGCCCGCGCCCGCCGCGCACGCTGTCGATTCGCGCCAGCGCGTAGCGGCCGACATCCCGCAGCGCACGCCCCATGAGCAGGGGATCCCGTACCGACGGATCGTAGGGGAGAAGCACGTTGATGAAACTGTCGTCGTAGAGCAGCGACATCGGGATCGGCTCGGCGGCGAAGAAGGCGCAGACCTCCAGCAGCTTCGCCGCCGCCGGATTGCGCTCCCGCAGGCTCTCCAGGGAGACGAGCCATGGCTCCGCGCCGGTCTGTTGATAGTCGGTGGGGAGCTCGTCGGAGAGCATGCCTGGCAGATACCGGCGCAGTCGCTGCAGATACTGGACGGCCGACTCGCCAGTGGTGGCGAGCCATGCTCCCGCCTGCTCGACGGCGAGCGGCAGGTCGCCCAGGCGGTCAGCGACCATCTCGGCATCAGCCAGGGGCAGGCGTGGGATTCGCCGACGCAACAACGCGGTGCTCTCCGCGCGGTCGAAGGCACCCACCTCGAAATTGCGGGCGTGCCGCGCCCAGACGTGGTTGCGGGTGGTGACGAGCACGTGGCCAGGCCCCTGCGGCATCAGGTCGTGCAACTCGGCGGGGTCGTCGGCGTTGTCGAGCACCAACAGCCACCGCCGGAAGGGGTCACCCCGGCGCAGGGCGTCCAGCACCCACTGGACCCGCTCGGCGACGTTGCCCCCGAGGGGTGTGTCCGCCTTGTCCGCCAGCCGGTCGGCGAGCGAGGCCAGAGCGAGCCGCATGACGCTCGGTTGCTGCGCGGAGATCCACCAGACGACGTCGTACTCGGCGCGGAAGCGGTAGGCGTATTCCAGGGCGATCTGGCTCTTGCCGACGCCACCCAGACCGTGCAGTGCGAGCGGGGTGTGCCGGGCCTCGGCCGACGACAGCCAGTCGCGCATCTCCTCCAGGAGTCGGCTGCGGCCGACGAACTGGACGTTACGCGGCAACGGCACCCGCCAGACCGGTGGCTCGTTGCCGGGGAACCGCCGTCGCTGCCCGGCACCCTCCGGGTCGGTCGCCGGGCGGGCGGGATGGTCCAGGGCCTCAAGCAGACGGGTGGCGGCCTCCTCCTGCGTGGCGCCCACCAGGTCCACCGGAACGCGTTCCAGGAACACCGCAGGCGCCCGGGAATTGTCCAACCGGACGGGCACCAGGAAGTTGCCGCCGCTGCCCGACTCGTAGCTGGTGGCCTGGGACCACAACTCGCTGGCGTTAGACGACTGCATGTATTCCTGGGACAGCAGCACCACCAGCCGGGCCGCATCCTTGAAACCGGCGGCCGTCGACGTCCCCTCGACAGGGCTGGCCGGGAAGTCGACCTCTCGCATCACCGTACGCAGCCCCGCCGAACGGAGCTCGTCGCGGACCCATTCGGCCCAGGACCGGTCGAGGGAGACGTAGCTGACGAAGACGTCCGGTGCGGCACCGGAGATGCGTTGCCTCTCGAACTTGGCCAACCACTGACGGCGCAGCCGATCCTCCATGGCTGGCAGGCTGTCGACCGCGTCCTCGGTGATCGCCTTGGTCAGTCGCTCGTAGGCGGCGAGCAGCGTGCCCTCATGGTGGGCCCGGTCGCCGAACCCCGCCAGGATCTCCTCGTACGCGTAGTAGGGCTGGTAGGGGATCTCGATCTCACCCCAGTACCGGTCGCTCTCCTCTACGGAAGTCCGGGGCAGCAGGGGCGCGAAGCGGCGGCGCGCGTGGTCCCGGCCCGCCTCCAACTTGAGCTGCTCGGCGTTGTCCACACGCATCGGGACCGGCAGGATTCGGACCGGTCGGTCGCCGCGCTGCCGGATGATGGAGCGGGTGACGCCGGCAGCTCCGTCGATGCTCTGGTCGTTGAGCGTGAAGGAGGTGACCACGGCGTCGGGCAGCCGCACGGTGCAGATGCCCGCACCGTCGCTGACGCCGGTCCGGCTGTCGATCAGCACGTAGTCGTAGTTGTCCCGCATGCTGGCGGCCAGTGCGTCGAGGAAGCTGTTGCCGCCCAGCTTCTCGAAGAACGCCTGCCAGTCGAAGGTGCTCACGGCCTTGGTGTATGCCGTGTCCTGTCGGCCGGCGGGTAACAGGTCCAGGCTGCCCTTTGGAGTCGGACCCGCAGAAGGCCGGACGGCCGAGTTGGGAGCGGGGAAATCCCAGTGCAGCGAGACGGCGTGGTGCAGCACGTCGGCGGCGCTGCCGAGCCAGTCCTCGTCCTCCGTCTCCTCCAACGGTCGAACGACCGCCTCGGCGTAGTCGCGGACCATGTCGATGATCCCGGTCGACGTCCGCAGATCCTTGTCGAGGAGGAACGGGTGAAAATATTTGTGCAGACCGGGGGATTCCAGGTCCCAGTCGACAGCGAGCACCCGGTAGCCGTTGGCCGCCAGGATCCAGGCGACGTTGGCGAGCGCCATGGTGCGGCCGGTGCCACCCTTGTACGAGTAGAACGTAATGATTCGACCCTCGACACCATCGCCGGTGATGCCCGGGTCAGCGCTCGTTGTCACGGCCGTCCTCCGGTGTGGTGTCGTCGCTCTCCGCGCCCCAGGGCCCGTCGATGCGTGGTGGTCGGGTGTCCGTGGCGGGGCTGGGGGGCCGGTGCACCGCTCCTCGGCTGAACACCCGGTTACGAGCGACCTCCAGGACCTCCGGCAGCTCCTCCTGGAAGGCGCGGTGGGTGAGGATGTTGGACCGGTAGAGCTCGTCGTCCGAGGCCAGGTCGTCGAAGATCTCCCGACACGCGCGCGACAGTGACTGCCAGTGCTCCCGGGTCTCCGTGTCGTCGCGGCTGCTCGGGATCAGCACGGCCGTGGTGCCACCGTCGCGCAGGGCGGCAGTGGCGTGGGCGGCAAGCGACTGTCGTTGCTCGGGCAGGCGGGTCAGCCAGGCGTCGACGATCAGCACCATGATCTGGTTGTAGCGGGCGGCCTGCTCGGCGCGGCGGGCCAGCTCCGTCAGGTCCACCACCGTTGACCGGTAGCTGTGGTCGGCCGCGATCTCACGGGCGTAGTCGACGACCGGATCGGGCAGCGGCGGCCCGTACGGTGCCCAGTCCAACGCATGGTTGCCGTACGTGGTCACGTGTTGGCGTACCGTGCTCATCTCGTCCCGGTGCGACGCCGCGACGATGAAGTGGACCAGCATCGGTGCGAACTGGTCGACGTCCGCCGCGAGCTGCCCGGGCGCCTGGTGGAAGGCGCTGGGCGTGGCGCGCAGGTCGATAGTGCGCTGGCCCTCCGGCAGCGGATGCTCCTCCACACTGGACACGATCTGGTTGGCCAGTTCGAAGAGGAACGTGCGGTAGTCGTCGCTGTGCCGTTGCAGTCGCATCAGCTGCCGGACCCCCAACCGCTGATAGAGGTCGCCCAGGCTGTGGGAGGAATATTGCAGCGGGGAGGCGACCGGATGGATGCGGCCGGGTCGGGCCGGGATCCACATCAGCGGTTTGAGGAGCGAGCTGTCCACCCCGTTCTGCTGGTCGTAGCGGGCAGTGCGGTCGGCGAAGATCCGCCATTCCTGGCCGCAGGGCTCGCTCTGGAAATATCTAGGCGTCATCAGAGCGAGAAAGGATCGGCACGTGCTCAGCGCCTCGACCAGCCGTTGCGGCCACCGCTCGCCCAGCAGGATGGTGCGATCGACGAAACCCACCCGCTCGTCGCGGGGCAGACCCGCGATCAGCCGTACCTCTGCGCTGAGATCCTCGTAAAGACGTTGGACCAGTGCGTCCTCGTCGCCCCTCGCGTAACTGAGGAAGAAGTACAGCACCGCACCTCCGCGCCGGGAGAGGTTGACCATCGGATGGCCGGGCCGTGACCCCGTCGGCCACGGCCATTTTTCGGCGGCCGTAAACGGCGGAGCTAACCGTGAGTATAGGGGCGGAGACGGCGTGCCACAGCCCGCCGATCGGCGCATCAAGAGGGCGTCTCGGATATCACTTTCCGTATTGGCGTAGGTCGACTCCGGGGTGAGCTAGCGTGGGTCGGGTGACTGCGCCTACCCCGGTAATCCCGGTTCCACCGGCCGACCTGCCCGGCACGCTCGGCGCGCTTCGGGCGGCCGGTCACCAGTACCGCACCGTCAAGCAGGAACTCCGCGACAACCTCCTCGCCCGGATGCGCTCCGGCGAGGCCCGTTTCCCCGGCATCGTCGGCTACGACGACAGCGTGCTGCCCGAGGTCGAGCGGGCGCTGCTCGCCGGGCACGACATGGTGCTGCTCGGTGAGCGCGGCCAGGGCAAGACCCGACTGATCCGCGCACTCGGCGCGCTGCTCGACGAGTGGACCCCGGTCATCCCTGGCTCGGTGCTCAACGAGCACCCCATGCACCCGCTCACCCCGGCTTCCCGTGCCCAGGTCGCCGAGGCCGGCGACGACCAGCCGGTCGGCTGGCTGCACCGCTCGATGCGCTACGGCGAGAAGCTCGCCACCCCGGACACCAGCGTCGGCGACCTGATCGGTGACGTGGACCCGATCCGGATCGCCCAGGGCCGCACCCTCGGCGACCCGGAGACCATCCACTTCGGGTTGGTGCCGCGCACCAACCGCGGCATCTTCGCCGTCAACGAGCTGCCCGACCTGGCCGAGCGGATCCAGGTAGCGCTGCTCAACGTGCTGGAGGAGCGGGACATCCAGGTCCGTGGCTACCAGCTGCGGCTTCCGCTGGACCTGCTCCTGGTCGCCAGCGCCAACCCGGAGGACTACACCAACCGGGGCCGGATCATCACGCCGCTCAAGGACCGGTTCGGCGCGGAGATCCGCACCCACTACCCGGTCGACCTGGCCCTGGAGCTGGACCTCATCCGGCAGGAGGCCGACCTGGTCGCCGCCGTGCCGGAGCACGTCCTGGAGGTGCTGGCCCGCTTCGCCCGGGCGGTACGGGAGTCGCCGTCGGTGGACCCGCGCTCCGGGGTCTCCGCCCGGTTCGCCATCGCCGCCGCCGAGACGGTCGCTGGCGCCGCGCTGCGCCGCGCCGGTCTGCTCGCCGCCACCGCCACCCCGGATGGGCGGCCCGAGGCGGCGGTGGCCCGGGTCGGCGACGCCGTGTCGGTGACCAGCACCCTGCGCGGCAAGGTCGAGTTCGAGAGCGGCGAGGAGGGGCGGGAGATCGAGGTCCTCGCCCACCTGCTGCGGACCGCGACCGCCGAGACGTTCCGCGCGCACCTGGCCGGGCTGGACCTGTCCGGCTTCACGGCGCTCGTCGAGGACGGCGCGGCGATCGAGACCGGAGAGCTGGTCAGCGCCTCCGAGCTGCTGCGCCAGGTCGGCACCGTGCCCGGCCTGGCGAAGGTCCTCGACCGGCTCGGCCTGGGCGACGCGCCCACCCCGGAGGAAGCGGCGGCTGCCGTCGAGTTCGTGCTGGAAGGGCTGCACCTGACCCGCCGGCTCGGCAAGGACGTCACCGACTCCGGGCGCACCGTCTACGGCGGCCGGGGCTGACCGTGGCCGGCAACCGGTTCCGGTACGGGCAGTGGAACGGCGGGCCCGACCCGCTCGCACCCCCGTACGACGTGCGTGAGGCGGTGGACGCGGTCGGCGCCGAGGTGCTGGCCGGCGGAAGCCTGCGGGAGGCGCTGCGCGACCTGCTGCGCCGTGGCCCCCAGGGGCGGGGTGGGCTGGACGACCTGGCTGCCCGGGCTCGGCGGCTGCGCCGGGAGGCGCTGCGTCGCGGTGACCTGGACGGCGCGGTGACCAGGGCCCAGGCTCTGCTCGACCAGGCTCTCGCCGCCGAGCGGGACGAGTTGCGCGGGCGCGACGACGACGCCGCGCGGTTCGCCGAGTCGGTGCTGGACAACCTGCCCCGTTCCACCGCGCGGGCGGTGGAGGAGCTGTCCGGCTACCAGTGGGCGAGCGACGACGCCCGCCGCTCGTACCAGCAGATCCTCGACCAACTTCGCGACGACGTGCTCGGTCAGCGGTTCGCCGGGCTGCGCGACGCCGTGCGCGCGTCCGCCGACCCGGCCGCCCAGCAGCGGCTCGCCGAGATGATGGGCGACCTGAACGACCTGCTGGCCCGGCACGGTCGCGCGGAGGACACCACCGACGCGTTCGCCGAGTTCATGCGCAGACACGGTGACTTCTTCCCGGAGAAGCCGGAGACGGTCGACGAGCTGATCGACGTGCTGGCCCGCCGCTCGGCGGCCGGTGAGCGGCTGATGAACTCGCTCTCCGACCGGCAGCGCGCCGAGCTGGCCGGTCTGATGCAGCAGTCGCTCGGCGACCGCCTCTCCGGGGAGTTGTCAGCGCTCGACGCGAACCTGCGGGCACTGCGCCCCGACCTGCGCTGGGGGCGTGGCGAACGGGTCCGAGGTGACCAGCCACTGGACTACGCCGACGCGGCCGGCGCGTTGGGTGAGATCGGCGACCTGGACGACCTGCTGGACCAGCTCGACCAGGAACACCCCGGGGCGACCCTGGACGACGTGGACGTCGACGCGGTGGCCCGGACGCTGGGACGGGACGCCGCCGACGACGTCCGCCGACTGCGCGATCTGGAGCGGGAGCTTCGCCGGCAGGGCTGGGTGAGCCGGGACGCCGAAGGGCTCACGTTGAGCCCGAAGGCGCTGCGCCGGCTCGGCGGGACCGCGCTGCGACGGGTCTTCTCCGACCTGACCGCCGGGCCGCGCGGCCAGCACGACCTGCGCTCGGCGGGGGCCGCCGGCGAGGTCAGCGGTGCGTCACGACCCTGGGAGTACGGCGACGAGCAGCCGTTGGACGTGGTCCGGACGTTGACCCGGGCGGTCAGCCGGGCCGGGCCGACGGTCCCGGTGCAGCTCGCGGTGGACGACTTCGAGGTGGTGGAGACCGAGAAGCGGGCGTCGGCGGCGGTGGTGCTCTGCGTCGACCTGTCGTACTCGATGATCTCTCAGGGTCGTTGGGGGCCGATGAAGCAGACGGCGCTGGCGCTGGCGCACCTCATGGAGACGCGTTTCCCGCAGGACGCCCTGCAGATCGTGGGCTTCGGCCGGGAGGCGACGACGCTCACCCAGCAGGAGCTGGCCGCTGTCGAGCCGGACGGGGAACAGGGCACCAATCTCCAGCACGCGCTGCGGTTGGCTGGTCGGCACCTGCGCCGACACCCGGACGCCGAGCCGGTGGTCCTGGTCGTCACCGACGGCGAGCCGACCGCCCACCTCGACCCGGACGACGGGGAGGCGCTGTTCCACTGGCCGCCGCTGCCGGAGACGATCGAGGCGACGGTTCGCGAGGTGGACCGGCTGAGCCGCTACGGCGCCACGCTCAACCTGTTCATGCTCGGCGACGACCCGGGCCTGCGGCGTTTCGTGGACGCGGTGGCCCGCCGTAGTCGAGGCCGGATGTTCACGCCGGACACCGACGACCTCGGCGAGTACGTGGTCTCCGACTACCTCCGCTCCCGCCAATCCCGCCGCTAACTCCCGGCGGGGCGGGTTGACTGGGGGAATGGAGAGCGGGGGAATGCGGCGGGCTTACGGTGCCCTGTTCGCGGAGGTCGACGCTGGCGGGTTCGGTCCGGCTCCGGAGGGGCAGCTCAGCGCCGAGCAGATCGTCGCGCATCTGGTCGCCAACGACGAGCTGATGATCCAGGCCACCGAGGCGCTGCTGGCCGGGTCGCCGTTCGCCTACTACGAGATGGAGGAAGACTTCCACCGTCCGCAGCTCGACGCGCTGGCCGCCGAGCAGGGTGGTCTGCGGGGTCTCACCGCTCTGCTGCACGGCACCAGCGACCGGTTGTGCGGGCTGGTCGACCAGCTCGGCCTGGCGGCGGAGACCCCGGTCGAGACTCACCTGCGCGAGGGCTTCGACCTCATCGTCGAGGAGTCGCTGCCGTGGTCCCGCACCCTCGATCTGCACACCCGGGTCCACCTGCCCAAACACCAGGCCCAGCTGCACCTGCTCCGCTCCTGAAGCGGGCGTCGGGCATCGCGCTCTGTTGAGCGTGATACCTGTGAGGCATATTTATGCCTCACAGTCATCACGCTCAAAGTTGCGATGCCCTGGACGGTGGCTTCAGGCGCGCGGCGGCAGGACCACCCGGGTGCGCGGCGGGGGTGCCTGGCGGGATCAGCCGCCGATCAGCTCGCTTCGCGGGTGGAAGGTGCGGCGGTAGGTCGAGGGCGCTACGCCGATGCGTTGGTGGAGCTGCTGGCGCAGGGCGGCGGTGGTGCCGAAACCCGAGCGGTGGGCGATCTGGTCGACGGTGAGGTCGGTCGTCTCCAGCAGCAGTCGCGCGTGGTCGGTGCGCTGTTGCAGCAACCACTGGGCTGGGCTCAGGCCGGTCTCGGACCGGAAGCGCCGGGTGAAGGTGCGCACGCTCATCCGCGCCTGCTCGGCCAGGTCGCGCAGCGCGATCGGCTCGTGCAGCCGCTGCCGCGCCCACTCCCGCGCGCTCGCGGTGCTGGTGTCGGTGGCCTTCGGCACCGGCCGCTCGATGTACTGCGCCTGGCCACCGTCGCGCCACGGCGGCATCACGCAGCGCCGCGCGGCCCGGTTGGCCACCTCGCTGCCGTGGTCGAGGCGGATGACGTGCAGGCAGAGGTCGATGCCGGCGGCGACCCCGGCCGAGGTGAGCACCTGATCGTCGGCGATGAAGAGCACGCCCGGGTCGAGGTCCACCCGGCCGTGCAGGCTGCGGAACCGCTCGGCGTACGCCCAGTGGGTCGTTGCCCGACGCCCGTCGAGCAGCCCGGCGGCGGCCAGCACGAACGCTCCCGTGCAGATCGACATGATCCGGACACCCCGCTCGTGTGCCCCACGCAGCGCCTCGGCGACCTCCGGCTCGACGGTGCCCGAGATCAACGCGGTGCCGTCGTGGATGCCCGGGACGATCACCGTGTCGGCGGTGTCGAGCAGTTCCAGACCATGGTCGGGGACCACCTGGAAGCCGGCGGTGCTGCGCACCGGTCGCCCGCCCGGGGTGCACACCCGCACGTCGTAGAAGGGCGTCTGGTCGGCGGCCCGGGCGGTGCTGAAGACCTGCGCGGGGGTGCCGAGGTCCAGGCCGACCACGTGGTCCAGGGCGAGTACGGCGATCCGGTGCGCGCGAACGGTCATGGCCCGATTATTGCGCATGATGGCTTTCCGGCCACTCGTCGTGCCGTACGGCCCCGCCCAGACTGGTGCCGTGTTCAAGAACCGCCGTCTGCATCCCGCCTGGCTGGTCGCCGCCGTCGCCTTCGTGGCGCTGGTCGGTGCTGCCGGCTTCCGCGCCACCCCGTCGGTGCTGCTGCACCCGCTGCACGAGGAGTTCGGCTGGCCACTGGCCACGATCTCCGCGGCCGTCTCGGTCAACCTGCTGCTCTACGGGCTGACCGCGCCGTTCGCCGCCGCCCTGATGGACCGGTTCGGCATCCGCCGGGTGGTCTCGGTGGCGCTGCTGCTGGTCGCCGCGGGCAGTGGGCTGACTGTCTTCATGAGCGCCAGCTGGCAGCTCCTGCTCTGCTGGGGTGTGCTGGTCGGCCTGGGCACCGGGTCGATGGCGCTGGCGTTCGTGGCCACCATCACCGGGCGCTGGTTCGTCCGGCGAAGGGGCTTGGTCACCGGGGTGCTGACCGCCGGCGGGGCCGCCGGACAACTGGTGTTCCTGCCACTGATCGCCATCCTGGTGCGCGACCACGGCTGGCGTACGGCGGCACTCGTCGTGGCCGGAGCCGCGCTGGCGGTCGTACCCCTGGTGGTGTGGTTCCTGCGCGAGCACCCGGCGGATCTCGGTCTGCCCGCCTACGGGGCGGACGAGGTCGTCCCGGCGCCCCCGGCGACCGGCGGCGCGGCGGCCCGGGCGCTGGGCGCGCTGGCGACCGCGGCCCGGACCCGCCCGTTCTGGCTGCTGGCCGGGGGGTTCGCGATCTGCGGCGCGACGACCAACGGCCTGGTCGGCACCCACTTCGTGCCGGCGGCGCACGACCACGGCATGGCCCAGACCACGGCGGCCGGGCTGCTCGCCCTGGTTGGGCTCTTCGACATCGTCGGCACTATCGCCTCCGGCTGGCTCACCGACCGGGTGGACAGTCGGTTGCTGCTCGGCATGTACTACGCGCTGCGTGGGGCGTCCCTGCTGGTGCTGCCGAGCCTGTTCTCCGGCACCGCCGAGCCGACCATGCTGGTGTTCATCGTCTTCTACGGCCTGGACTGGGTGGCCACCGTGCCGCCGACCGTGGCGTTGTGCCGGGAGTATTTCGGTGGCGCCGGAGCGGTGGTGTTCGGCTGGGTGTTCGCCGCGCACCAACTCGGCGCGGCGGTCGCGGCGACCGGTGCGGGGCTGGTCCGCGACCGGCTCGGCGACTACGCGATGGCCTGGTACGTGGCGGGCGCGCTGTCGATCGGCGCGGCCGGACTGTCGTTGCTGCTGCGTCGGCGACCGGGCCGGCCGGTGCCGGAGGCCGTGCTGGCCGCCGCGACCGCCCCGAAGGCGTGGAGCTTCCGAGGCTGAGGCCGGGCCGGCGGCAGCGACTGCGGTCGGTCAGCTCACGGTCCACTGCTGGGCCGGCCGGCCGTCGCAGGGCCGCTGCCGGACCTCGTCGCCCGCCTCGACGCCGTCGTCGTCGGCCTGCGCGCACTTGCCGCTGTGCGCCGCGACCAGCAGCACCGGGCCGGTGCCGGTCGCGGTGAGCCGCCACTGCTGGTTGGCCTCGCCGTGGCAGGGCCACTGCATCACCCGTGCGCCGTCGTCCCGGCTGCCGCCCTCGACGTCCAGGCACTGCCCGTGGGCCGCGTTGGTCAACGTCAGCACGTCCGCGCCGACCGGGTTGACCACCCACTGCTGCTCCGGGCCGCCGCTGCACGCGGCCAACTGGGCGCCGGCCTTCTCGCCGTCGCCGTCGAGCCCGAGGCAGAGCCCGGAGGCGACCCGGAGCACCCGGGGCCCGGTGGGTGGCCCGGCCGGGGTCGCCGACGGGGTCGGTGACGGCTCGGCCGGTGCGCTCGGGTCAGCCGCCGGGTCGGTCGGCGCCGCGGCGCTGGACGACGCGCCGACCGTCGCCGGCACGGGCTGCTCGTCCTGCCCGTCGAGCAGCCCGGTGGCGAAGACCACCCCGAGGAGCGCGCCGACGACCCCGACAGCCACGGCGACCCGCAGCAGCGGGTCGGCCAGCGGCCCGGGGCGGCGTGCCTGTCGCCCGCCGTAGACGGTGCCGGCGGGGTCGGGGCGTTCGTGGGGCGCGGACATACGCGTCATCCTCGCCCACGGCGGCGCGCCGGAGCCAGCCCGGCGGTCAGTCGACGACCCGGACGTCCTTCCAGAACGCCACCCGGTCACGCACCATCTCGGCGTCCGGCTTGGGCTCCGGGTAATACCAGACGACGTCCGCGCTGGTGCTGCCCTCGTGCTCAAGGGTGTAGTACGAGGCGGTGCCCTTCCACGGGCAGACGGTGTGCGTCGCGGACTCCCGGATCAGGTCGTCGCGCAGGGCGGAGCGGGGGAAGTAGTGGTTGCCCTCCACCAGCACGGTGTCGTCGCTCTCGGCGACGACCAGGTCATTCCACACGGCTTTTGGCATGTCTCAACACTAGGCCGTGGCAGTGACGTCGGCAGCGCTCAGCGGGTCGGCTGCGGGTCGGTGACGTCGGCCACTGTGGCGTCGAGGGCGGCGATCACTGCATCGGCGTCGGCGGCGATGGCGAGGCCGCGTTCACCGGCGCCGAGACTGATCTCCCGGCCGCGCAGTCGCTCGTCGGCGATCACCGGCCAGGCCGTGCTCGCGCCGAACGGGGTGATGGTGCCGCGTTCGTAACCGGTGGCGGCCAGTGCGCCCGCCGCGTCGGGCATGGACAGCCGCTGCACCCCGAGCAGCGCGCGCAGCTTGGGCCACGAGACGACCCGGTCCCCGGGGGTGAGCACGAACAGGTGATCGTCCGCACTCCGGCGGACCACGATCGTCTTCACCACATCGGCGACGGCCACACCCTGGGCCGCGGCAGCCTCCGCGAGGCTGCCGGCCTCACCGCGGCTGACCAGCCGATATGGCAGTTGGGCTGCTTCCAGGGCGGCGATCGCGGGCGATGGCATGCCCGCCACGGTAACGGCCGAGCCGGTCAGCGGACGGGAAACTGCCATCGTCGACGTCCCACGGTTTTTGGAACGCGAGCGTAAGGTGATCACATGCGCGCTGAGCGTGTGGATCACCCCATTGACCATGATCAAGCGGTGGACACGCTGCGACGGTCGTACGCCGCGGTGCCCACGGGCGAGCCTGTCCGGCTGGCCAAACGCACTTCCAACCTGTTCCGTCCCCGGTCCGCTCCCCGGACTCCGGGGCTCGACGTGAGTGGCCTGAACGGCGTGCTGTCGGTCGACCCGACCGGCCGCACCGCCGACGTGCAGGGCATGTGCACGTACGAGGACCTGGTCGACGCGACCCTGCCACACGGGCTGATGCCGCTGGTGGTGCCACAGCTGCGCACCATCACGTTGGGCGGTGCGGTGACCGGCCTCGGGATCGAGTCGACCTCGTTCCGCAACGGCCTGCCGCACGAGTCGGTCCGGGAGCTGGACGTGCTCACCGGCTCCGGCGAGATCGTCACCGCCCGACCCGACGGGGAGCACGCCGACCTGTTCGCCGCGTTCCCCAACTCGCTGGGCAGCCTCGGCTACGCCACCCGGCTGCGCATCGAGCTGCAACCGGTCGGCCGGTACGTGGCGTTGCGCAACGTCCGGTTCACCCAGCTGGAGGCCCTCACCGACGCGATCGCGGAGGTGACCGCGACCCGATCCTGGGCCGGCGAGCCGGTCGACGCGATGGACGGGGTGATGTTCAGCCCCGGTGAGGCGTACCTGGTGCTGGCCACGTTCACCGACGCGGCGGGCCCGCCCAGCGACTACACCGGCCAGGCGATCTACTACCGGTCGCTGCGCCAGCGCACCCGCGACGTGCTCACCGCGCACGACTATCTCTGGCGCTGGGACACCGACTGGTTCTGGTGCTCGGCGGCGTTCGGTGCGCAGCACCCGGTCATGCGCAGGTTCTGGCCGGCGCGTTACCGGCGCAGCGACTTCTACCACCGGCTGGTCCGTCTTGAGCACCGACACCAGGTGGCGGCCCGGATCGACCGGCTGCGCGGGCAACCGGCCCGGGAGCGGGTCGTGCAGGACGTGGAGATCCCGCTGGGTGAGACGGCTGACTTCCTGCGGTGGTTCGCCAGCGCAGTGGGGATGAACCCGGTGTGGCTGTGTCCGTTGCGACTGCGTGAGCCGGCGGGGCCCGGCTCGGCACGGTCCTGGCCGCTGTATCCACTCCGGCCGGGGCAGGACTACGTCAACATCGGGTTCTGGGGGAGCGTGCCGATCGCGCCGGGCGCCGCCGACGGCGACGTCAACCGCACGATCGAACGCAGGGTGTCGGAGTCGGGCGGGCACAAGTCGCTCTACTCCGACGCGTACTACGACCGGGACGCCTTCGATCGCCTCTACGGCGGCGACACGTGGCGCGCGGTGAAAGACCGCTACGACCCGGACCACCGGCTGACGGGACTGTACGAAAAGGCGGTAGCACGAGCATGAGCCTGACCGACAGAGATCAGGGGGCGGCGAGCGTCCCCGCCACCCCACCGGCGGGGGGCCGGCAAACGGGTCCGACCGTGGCGGATGTCATCCGCGCGGTCACCTCGGGGCCGTTGCCGGTGCGGATCACCGGGTACGACGGCAGTTCCGTCGGCCCGTCCGACGCGGGCATCACCCTGGCGATCCAATCCGAGCGGGGTTTGTCCTATCTGCTCACCGCGCCCGGTGACCTGGGCATGGCCCGGGCCTACGTCAGTGGCGACCTGGCGTTGCAGGGCGTGCACCCGGGCGACCCGTACGAGGCGTTGCGGGTGCTCAAGGACGAGCTGCGGTTGCGCCCACCGTCGCTGGCCGAGGGGCTCGCGCTGGTGCGTGGGCTGGGCTGGGAGCGGCTGATGCCGCCGCCGGCGCCACCGCAGGAGGCGTTGCCGCGCTGGAAGCGGGTGATGAACGGGATGCGGCACTCCCGGGTGCGCGACAGCACGGCGATCTCCCACCACTACGACGTCTCCAACGCCTTCTACGAGAAGGTGCTCGGCCCGTCGATGACGTACACCTGCGCGGTCTACCGGTCTCCGGACGACACGCTGGAGCAGGCCCAGGCCGCGAAGTACGACCTGGTCGCCGGCAAGCTGGGGCTCAAGAAGGGCATGCGGCTGCTGGATGTGGGCTGCGGCTGGGGTGGCATGGTGCGGCACGCCGCGCGTGAGTACGGCGTCAAGGCGCTCGGGGTGACCCTGTCGCAGGCACAGGCGCAGTGGGCGCAGGCCGCGATCGAGCGGGAGGGGCTGACCGGGCTGGCCGAGGTGCGACACCTGGACTACCGGGACGCGCCGCCGGAGCAGTTCGACGCCATCTCCTCGATCGGGCTGACCGAGCACATCGGGGTGCGCAACTACCCCGCCTACTTCGGGGCGTTGCGCAGTCGGCTGCGGCAGGGCGGCCGCCTGCTCAACCACTGCATCACCCGCGCGGACAATCGGGCGCCGCACCGCTCCGGCGCGTTCATCGACCGGTACGTCTTCCCGGACGGCGAGTTGGCCGGTCCGGGCCGGTTGATCAGCGAGGTGCACGACGCCGGCTTCGAGGTGCACCACGAGGAGAACCTGCGCCAGCACTACGCGCTGACGCTGGCTGCCTGGTGTCGCAACCTGGTCGAGCACTGGGACTTCTGTGTGTCCGAGGTGGGTGCGGGCACCGCCCGGGTGTGGGGGCTGTACATGGCCGGGTCGCGGATGGCGTTCGAGCGCAACGGCATCCAGCTGCACCAGGTGCTGGCCACGCACAACGGCCCGGATGGTGTGAACGGCTATCCGCTGCGACCGGACTGGTTGCCCTGATCACCTGCTGACCGTTGCCTGAAGCCGCGTCGAGAAAGTCGGCGCGGCTTCTCGCGAACCGATTGACAAACAAGTTTTGTACGTACAAACTGATTTTGCCATGAGAGACGTCCTGTACCTGGAGCAGATCGAGCAGGCCGAAGTCCTGCTCAAGCCGCAGCGCGTCGAGGTGCTGCGACAACTGGCCGAACCGCGCACCTGCACCGAGGTCGCGGCCCGACTCGACCAGACGCCACAGCGCGTCTACTACCACGTCAAGCAGCTCGTCGCGGCCGGCCTGGTCGAGCTGGTCAACGAGCGCAAGGTCCGCGGGATCACCGAGGGCATCTACCAGGCCGCCGCCCGGTCCTACTGGCTGTCGCCCCGGCTCGTCGGCCGGATCGGGCTGCGCCGGGCCCGCGACGAGCTGAGCCTGGGCTACCTGCTCGACCTGATGGAAGAGGTCCAGGCCGACGTCGCGGCCCTGGACCGGGCCGCCCCCGAGCTGCCCTCGATCGGCGTCTCCGGCGAGATCCGGGTGCCGGCCGAGCTTCGCCCGCAGTTCCTGCGCGACCTGCAAACCGCACTTCAGGACCTGTTCGCCCGTTACGGCGGCAGTGAGGGAGACGCCTTCAAGCTCGCCGTCGCCTGCTATCCGAAAGGAAATGACAATGAGTGACCCGTTGAAGGTCCAGGCCCGTCTCTCCGCGCCCGTCGGGCGCGTCCGCGAGGCCCTGACCGACCCGGCCGAGCTGCGTCTCTGGCTGGCCGAGCACGCCGAGGTCGAGCTGCCCCAGCGGTACGAGTTCTGGGGCCGCTACACGCCCGAGGGTGACGCCCCGCATCAGCGGCTGCTGCACGCCGACGACGACACGCTGCGCTTCAGCTGGCTGCTCGACGGGGTGGAGACCACCACCGAGTTCCAGTTGACCGCCGAGGGCACCGACAGCACCGTGCTGACGCTGACCCAGAGCCACTTCGACTTCGCCGAGGCGATGAGCGGCTCCAGCATCCGGGGCGTGCTCCAGACGTACTGGTCGCTGTGCATCGCCAACCTGGCGGCCCACCTGGAGGGCCGGCCGTTGCTGCCCCGCACCGACTTCACCTCCGCCGACCTGCGCGGTGAGCTGGTCATCGCGGCCCCGGCCGACAAGGTGTGGGAGTCGCTGACCGACTCCGAGCAGGCCAGCGCCTGGTTCGGCTACCCGATCGGCATCGAGCCCTGGGTCGGTGGCCGGTACGCCATGGGCGGGTTCGACGCCGGTTACGCGGCCAAGGTGGTCGACCTGGAGCCGGGCCGGAAGATGTCCGTCGACTGGGGCCCGGTCGGCGTCACCAGCTGGGAGCTGGCCGAGTCCGGTGGCCGGACCACGCTGACGTTCGTGCAGAGCGGCTTCGACGAGACCAACCCGCCGTACGCGGCCTGGACCGGGTCGGTTTCCGGGCTGGCCGAGCTGCGCCGCTTCCACGAGGTGCCGGACTGGCAGCCGATCTGGCTCCCCGCCGAGATCCCCGGCCTGGAGCCCCAGCCGGCCAGCTGACTTCGACGTCCCCGGTGACCTCCACCTTGGACAGACCGAGCCATCGGCGTCCAAGGTGGAGGGACCGGGCGACGGGTCTGCCAAGCGGCCAGCTGATCGGTACAGTCGGCTGAGTCAGTGTCGAGTCGGCGGCCGGGGCGGTGCGGGTGGCAGGTCCAGAGCATGCAGATCACACAGCGGTCGGGCATTCGCTGGAAGCGGCAATGCGTTTGTTGGGCAGGGCCGCCGGTCCGTCGGCACCGATGGAGTCGACGTCACCACCAGTTGTGCCGCCCGGCGAGGGCGAGCTGCGCGGGCGCGGCACCGCCGCCGACGGGCTGGTCGAGGCCGCGGTGGCCGGATATGGCCGGCTTGAGTCGCTGGAGATCGACCCCCGCCTGCTACGGCACGGCACCCGTGCCATCGCCGACCGCGTGATTGAGGCAGTGCGCGCCGCCCAGGATGACGAGCTGCGGCAGCGTCAAGAGCTGCTCGGCGGTGACATCGACCAGACAGCGATGCGTCGGCAGTTGGAGGCGGTCGCGGCAGAGGCTGCTCGTGGGCTTGACGGGATGATCGGTGACCTGGACGCGTTGACTCGCCGACTCGACCAGCGGTGACCGGATGACCGACGCGATAGAGGTCGACGTCGCCGCGCTGCACTCCGCGGCGCGGAGCATCGAGGCCAGCGGTGACCGGCTCGGCGCCGAGGTGCAGCGGTTGCAGGGCACCGTCACCGGTTCGGCCAGTCCCTGGGGTGGCGACGAGGCCGGGACGGTCTTCGGAGCGGCTTACACCGAGGTGCTGCAACACGCTCTTGACGCCTACGCCTCGATGGCCGACCAGCTCCTGAGTGTGGCCGACAGGCTTGACGCCGCCGCTGACGCCCATGAGCGCAGTGACCTCGACAACGCGGCCCTGTTCACGAGACTGGGGCTGCCCGGTGGGCCTACAGCTGCCAGCTGAGCTCGCCGAGGCCCTCAACTGGGTGGGCTTCACCTGGCCTGAGGCCGACGAGGAGCTGCTGTACGAGGCCGCCCAGGCGTGGATGGCCTTCGCGGGCACGTTGCGCACGGCGGCCAGCGGGGCGAACGCCGGAGCGAGTGTCGTGAGTGCGACCAACCGGGGGCGTGACGTCGCCGCCTTCGAGGCGATGTGGCGTGGCGAGGAGGGCCCGAGCAGCCGTATCGAGGACGGCGCCGAGGCCGCGGAGCTCATCGCCGCCGCCCTGCTCGTAATGGCCGTGATCACGTTGACCCAGAAGGTCCTCACGATCGTCCAGCTCACGATCCTGGTGATCCAGGTTGCCATGGCGCTGGCGGCAGCGACTCCCACCCTCGGTGGCTCGCTGGCACAGATTCCGATCGCGATCGGCGTGGCCCGGGTCGCGATCCGCCGAATCATCAAGGAGGTCGTGCAACGGGTCGTCAACGACATCATTCCGCGACTGCTTCGCCGCGCCAAGACGTTGCTGCGCAGGTTCAACCGCAAGGGCCCGGGTCGGCGTCCGGGACGCCCCGGTGTGCCCGGACCGCTGCAGGAGGTCCGCTACCAGGGCCGGCCGATGCTGGACAAGTACCGGTACGAGACGGCCGGCGACCATCCGGGAAACCCATTTCGGCCCAGTTCGGTGCGTCGGCTCAGTGAGGCGGAACGGGAGGCGCACCGGGTGTACGTCGACTCGGACGGCATCCTGCGCCAGGCGAAAGACGGCGAGCCCTTCGACACTCGCGCCGCGTCCACCCACTGGACCAGGGACGGCGGCCGGGCCATCTTCGTCATGGATGACCGAGGCAACATGTATGCCTCGAACTACCAACGGGTTGGCGACTTCCACCACTCCACCCTGGGCAACGGTAAGCCGGTCGCGGCGGCCGGTGAGATCGCGGTCGTCGACGGTAGGGTCCAGTACGTGACCTCCGCCAGCGGGCACTACCAACCCAGTCCCGGGCATATGCGTCAGGTCACCGACGAGCTGAGCCGCAACGGCGTCAAAGACATTCCGCTCTTCGGCTTCGATGGCCGTACCCGGTTGAACTGACCCGTCGGAAAGGGTGGATGGAATGGACAGCCAAAACTGGAAGGGCGTCATCAACCAGATCCTGTACGGGTTGATGTTCACCCCTCAGCTGGACGACGACTCCGCCAGCCAGATGGCCGCAGCGATGGTCGAGCGGCGCTACTTCGGGGACGGCCCGGGTGTGTACGCCGAAGCGATCGTCCAGGCGCAGCAGTACGACGGTCCGCTCACCGACGAGATCGAGACGTCGCACAGCGAGCAGGGGTTCCGCGACTTTCTCCGCCGGCTGGCGGGCGAGCTGGACCAGCGCCGGCCCTGGCACTGAGGGCGGCGCCCGGCAGCTGAGTGCCTCGCCTCGATCACGATCCTGTGCACCCGCGGCGATGCGTGTCCTGATTCGCCGGCCGGATCTGGTGAGTTCTCTGGGTGAAGTGGGTATTGGCGGGCGATGTTCTTCATCTTTGGTCTGCGTACCAAGGTCGACCGGTCCGGTGTCGTGCAGCAGGTCTGCCGTCACTGCGGCAATCAGGCCGCGCAGGTGATCACCCGCCGCTCGACGAAATTCACCCTGTTCTTCATACCGCTCATTCCGATCCGCACCCGGTATGCGCAGCAGTGCACGTTCTGCGGGGCGCAGTACGACATCTCCAGGTCCGACGCTGAGCGCCTCCCGGTCGGCTGATCTCCCGATGGAACGTTTCCTCTGCTGGCTGATCGGCCGACCGACGCCGCCGGTCGACGTGGCGGTGCACACCGTTGCCCGCCCGCCCTGCACCCCCGGCCGGCGCAGACGCCGCCGCGCACGCCGCCCAGTGGCCGGCACCGCCCTGCCCCGCTCTCCGTGGAACCGCTCCGCCGGCCGCTGACACACTCGTCCCACACCCACCCCACCGCCCGTACCTGGGGCTGGCGGCACACCGGTCAGATGCCAGCCATCGGTGCCGGGGCGGACAACGGCAGCACCGGATCGGCCGCCCGGATCGTGGCAACGATCTGTGTCAGTTGCCGGTAGCCGCCGCCGGCCGCCCTGATGTGGGTGTCCGCATCGGCGTGGTTGCCCAGGTGGCACTCGGCGATGGCCCGCAGGAGAAACGCGACGCTGCACAGATCCGGCGGGTCGACACCGGCCCGAACGTCGAGAAGCAGCGACCGCGCCTGCTCCGGCCGCTGGTTGAGCAGGTGCGCCAGGCTCATCGCGACACGGGCGGCCAACCTGTGTGGCTGCACCTGAAAGCCGAGCTGTGCCAGTTCCCAGATCTCCACCACCTCGCGGTGGTCGACAGGTGATCTGGTCACCACCGCGGCGTACAGGTACCACAACCCGAACTGGATGCTGAGCGCCTGCCCGATCGCGGCGGCCGTCGCGGGATCGGTGCTGTCGGCGCGAGCCAGCGCCGCGAGTCGCTCGGCGTCGGCGATGAAGTCCGTCGTCGACCGCGCGTGTCCCGTGCTCCAGCGTTGTTGAAAGGCGGCGAGCGCGAGCCGCGTGTCGTTACCGTCGCGAACCGGATCTCCGAGGTGGCCGTCGTCCGCCTCCCCATGGCTGATCGTCCGCAGCGTCAGGTCTATCTCCTCCTGGTAGTAGGCCGCCCGCAGCGCCGCGCTGGTGGCGGTCGGCGCCGAAAGCCAGGGGAGCAGGTTGCGGCCGTCACTGTGGGGCGAGGGAATGAGGTTGACCAGCCCCAGAAGCGCCGCGAGTAGTGCTGCGCTGAGCAGCGCGAAGCGTGTCACCGGTGTGCTTGTCAACGCCGCCGCGGCACCCAGCACCGTCGCGGTGCACAGGTTGACCACTGGGCCACTGAGGTAGAACAGCACCATCCGCAGCGGCAACGCAGTCGACGACGGCGCAGGTCGGACCGACACGTGGTTGCGCCACCCGGTGAACGGCGCGATACGGACGGCGACCACCTCCAGGCGCAGCAGCTTCGCCGCGACGAGGTGTCCGCACTCGTGCAGGACGAGGTGCGCCCAGAACGACAGGCAGGTGATGCCAGCGGCGACGATGGCACCCGCCATGGACTCGGTGACGAGGAGTGCGAACAGCACCGCTTCCACCAACAGAAGGATGGAGGCGGCCACCAGCCGCCGGCGGGTAGAGGTCACCGGGGAGATGGTACGGCCGAACAGGTAACGGCGCGGCCGTCCTACGTGGCCGAACCGGGTCGAATCGCGCGGCCGTCCGGACCTTGGCGGGCACCCGGGGCGCTGGCTAGGCTTTCGGGGTTTGCCGTGGACAGGTCCGCCGAGGGTGCACGTACGACGAAGAGCCGGAGCGACCGTGTCCCGACAGGACGGAAAGCAGGCTGCGGGGCTGCTCAGCCCCGCCGGTGCTGTCGTCGCGGCCGCAGTCATCCTGGTGGAGGCGTGCTGGCTGGTCGCCGCGCTGCCCGGTGCCGCGCTGGTCAGTGACCTCGGCGGGATGTTGGTCGCCGGCTGGGCGACGCTCGCATGCGTCGGGGTGGCCCGCCGGCATCCGGCGCCGCTGCGGCGGTTCTGGACGCTGCTCGCCGTCACCATGGCGCTCGCGGCGCTCGGCCGGGCGATCTGGACGACGCAGCGGCTCGTCGGTGGCGACCTGCCGCACACACCGCTGGTGGGGGTGGTCTTCACCGCCGGCATCCTCACCGGTACGGCGGCGCTGCTCAGCTCGCCGTCGGCGCCCCGGTCGGCGGTGGGGCGGGCCCGCACGTTGCTGGACGGGATGATCGTCGCGCTGGCCCTGGTGCCGATCGGCTGGGTGCTGGTGTTCCGCGGGGTGGCCGCCGCCGAGTTGGCCGACCCGGCGCGCACGCTGGGGCTGCTCTACCCGATGTTCGACCTGATGCAGCTCACCATCCTGGTCGCCGTCGCAGGCCCGGCCCGGCCGATGTGGCGGCCGATGAGCGTGCTCGCGGTGAGCCTCACCCTGCGGGTCGTCGCCGACGTCGTCTACGTGTCGTTGGTCGTCCGTGCCGACTACGCCCCCGGTCACCCGATCGACCTGTGCTGGCCACTGAGCTACCTGCTGATCGGCCTGGCCACCCGGAATCCGCCACCACCGGACTGCGACGGCACCGACGACGCCGCCGTGTCGCCGCTGCCGCCCTGGTGGCGGGTGGCGCTGCCGTACCTGCCGGTGGGTGGGGCGATCATCGCGGTGGTGCTGACCCGTCGGCCCACCGGTCAGGCCCCGCAGCTGGTCTTCGTCACCATGATGGCGTTGCTCGCGGCCCTCGCCGTACGGCAGGGGCTGGCCGCCAACGAGAACCTGCGGCTGGTGGCCCGGCTGCGCCGGCTCGCGTACGGCGACCAGCTCACCGGGCTGCCCAACCGGCTGCTGTTCAACCGGCGGCTGCGCCTGGCCCTGCGCGACGGGCGACCGGTGGCCGTGCTGCTGCTCGACCTGGACGGGTTCAAGCAGGTCAACGACCGGTTCGGGCACGCCACCGGCGACACTCTGCTGACCGGGTTGGCGGCCCGGATGCGGGCTGCCGTGAGCGACGACGGCACCATCGCCCGGCTCGGTGGCGACGAGTTCGCGGTGCTGGTCGACGGCGAGCGACCGGTCTCACCGGAGCGGCTCGCCGAGCGGCTGCTGGACGCGCTGCGGCCCTCCGGCGACGAGGAGGACGTCGGGGTGCACCCGTCGGCGAGCATCGGCATCGCCGAGTACGGCCCGCAGCACGCCTCGCACACCGACCTGCTGCGCGACGCCGACATCGCCATGTACGCGGCGAAGGCGGCTGGGAAGTCCGCGTACCGGACGTGCACCCCGGCGCTGCGCGAGTCGGCCGTCTCCCGCGCCGAGTTGATCGCCGATCTGCGCCGCGCGGTCGACGAGGAGCAGCTGCACCTGGAGTTCCAACCCATCGTCGACCTGTGCACCGGCGCGGTTCGCAGCGCCGAGGCGTTGGTGCGGTGGCGGCACCCGCGTCTGGGGATGCTGCCACCGGCGAGGTTCCTGCCGCTGGCCGAGGAGACCGGGTTGATCCTGCCGATCGACCGCTGGGTGATCCACGAGGCGTGCCGGGCCGCCGCGACCTGGCGGGGCCGGGTGCCGGAGGCGACAGTCGCAGTGAACATCGCCGCGGCGCACCTGCGCCGGCCGGACCTGATCGCCACTGTCACCGCGGCCACCAGTGCCGCCGGGCTGGCGCCGCGGGCGTTGACCCTGGAGCTGACCGAGTCGGCGCTGATCGAGGGCACCGACGCGGTGCTGGAGCGGCTGCACCAGATCCGGGAGCTGGGCATCAGGATCGCCATCGACGACTTCGGCACCGGTTACTCGTCGCTGAGCTACCTGCACCGCATCCCGGCCACCGAGCTGAAGATCGACCGCTCGTTCGTGGCCCGGCTGGGTGCCGACGACCGGGCGTACGCCACGGTGGAGATGATCACCCGGCTGGCTGGCGCGTTCGACCTCACTGTGGTCGCCGAGGGTGTGGAGACCGAGCGCCAGCACGAGGCGGTCGCCGCGATCGGGTGCCCGCGCGGTCAGGGCTATCTGTACGGGCGGCCGGACGGCCCGGCCATGGTGGGCCAGAATCGGGCTTGACCCTCACGTAGCGGCAGGCGGGAGCCTGGTTCCCGGAAGGGAGGGGAACCATGGCGTACACGGTGGGTCAGGTGGCGAAGCTGGCTGGCGTGACGATCCGGACGTTGCACCACTACGACGAGATCGGGTTGCTCTCGCCGAGCGGACGGACCTCGGCTGGTTACCGCCGCTACGACGAGGCGGACCTGCAACGGCTGCAACTCGTCCTGTACTACCGGGAGCTGGGTTTCCCGCTTGAGGAGATCACCGCGATCATCGACGACCCGGCGGCCGACCCGGCCGCCCACCTGCGCCGACAGCACGAGCTGCTGACGGTACGGATGAAGCGGTTGCAGGAGATGGTCACGGCGATCGAGTTCGCGATGGAGGCGAGCAAGTTGAACATCCAACTCACTCCGGAAGAGCGGTTCGAGGTCTTCGGTGACGTCGACCCGGAGGAGCACCAGGCCGAGGCGGAGCAGCGCTGGGGTGACACCGACGCGTACCGGGAGTCGAACCGGCGGGCCTCCCGCTACGGCAAGGAGGACTGGCTACGGATCAAGGCGGAGAACGAGGACTGGGGTCGACGGATCGTCGCGGTGATGGCCTCGGGCACCCCGGCCGACGGCCCGGAGGCGATGGAGTTGGCCGAGGAGCACCGGCAGATCATCAGTCGCTGGTTCTACGAGTGCTCGTACGAGATGCAGACCGGATTGGCCGACATGTACCTGGCCGACGAGCGGTTCACCGCACACTACGAGAGCATCGCCCCGGGGCTGGCCGCGTACCTGAACGAGGCGATCCACGCCAACGCGATCAGCCGCGCGTGACGTCGGGCGGTCCGGCTAGTCTGGCCGGACCGCACCGCGGTGAGCGTCGATCGGCGACCGGCCGGCGGCGTGCCGCTCGGGGGAGATGACCGTGCAGAAGCCGAAGCTGATCGCTGCTGTCGCCGTGCTCGTGGTGGCGGTGGGCGCCGGGGCGTACGCCCTGGTGGCTGGCGGCGACGAGCCGGACGCGGGTCGCCCGGCGGCGTCGGCCGGCCCGACCGACCCGGTCGCCGTGCTGAAGGCCGCCGCAGCGAAGGCCGACGAGCAGCCGTACAAGCTGACAGTGGGCACCGGCGGCGCGGACGGCGACGCCACGGTGCTGCTGTGGGACCCGAAGGCGAAGCGTGGTCTGGAGACCACCTCGCTGAAGGTGCCCACCGGTGAGGTGAAGATCGAGCGGTTGACGACCGGGCCGGACGTCTACGTGCGGGTGACCGCCCCGGACCGCCGCGTGCCGGTCTGGGACGGCAAGACCTGGTGGCACGTCGGCGCGGCGGGAAAGCCGGCGGCCAAGCAGGGCTTGGACAACACCCGGCTGGCCAGCACGTTGGCCGCGCCGGCCGGGGTCCGGCAGACCGCCATGCGGGAGTTCGCCGGCACGTTGGACCTGCGCGAGAGCGGCGCGGTGCTGGGCAGCGGGGTCAGCAAGGTGCTCGGTGACCGGGCCGGGGCGGTGCCGTTCACGGCGGCCGTCGACGAGCAGGGGCGGTTGGTGCGTTACCGCATCGAGTTGGCCAGCGAGCAGTCGCAGACCGCACAGCTCGACCTGACGTACTCGGATTTCGGGTCGCCGGTGTCGGCCGACCCGCCGGCGGCCGACCTGGTCGGCGAGGACCCGCCGGCGAACATCCCCGGCGCCTGACGGCTCACTCCTCGACCGCCCCCTCGCTGGGGGTGACGAGGAAGTCGTAGACGGTACGGGCCATCCGACGGACCGTCTCGTCGCCGGTGGCCATCGGCCCGGCGGTGAGGAACGCGACGGCGGTCTCGGTGCCGGGGATCAGGTAGTAGCCGACGTCGTGGGAGGCGTCCGGCAGGTCACCGGTCTTGTGGGCCACCGGCACCCCGGGCGGCAACGCCGCCGGGATCTTGGTGTTCAGGGTCTGCTCCCGCATGAAGCCGATCATCAGGTCACGGGACGCGGGGGTGAGGATCTCGCCGTCCCAGACGGCGCCGAGCAGGGACACCACGTCGTCCGGGCTGGTGTAGTTCTCCTCGCCACGCTGGGCGGCCGCACTGTCGAGCATCCGGCGGGCCAGGATGGTGGACCGCTGGTTCATCGAGTCGATCAGCGCGTTGACCGGGGCGAACCCACCCAGGTAGGTGATCAGCACGTTCGCGGCCACGTTGTCGCTGTACTTGATGAGGTACCGAGCGAGCCGGTGCAGGGTGACCACCTGCGGGAACGTCTCGAACTGCAACTGACCGGTGCCGCCGACCACGTCCTCCGGGGTGACCAGCACGCCGTCGTCGAGGGCGACCTGTCCACAGTCGACCCGGCGGAGTAGCTCGACGAGGATCCACAGTTTGATCACGCTGGCGGCCTTGGGGCGCAGCGAGCCGTTGACCGCGATCTGCTGGTCGCCGTACCGGCCGGACAGGTCGCGGACGGTGACCCCGGCCGGGTTGAGGCTCGCGTCGGCGACCACCCGGGCGAGCTGCCCGCTGAGCGGAAACAGCCGGGCTCCGGCGATCGGGTCGGTGGGCGGTTGCGGGCTGGTGACCACCACGCCGGTCAGCGTCGTCGGCGACCGGTGCTGTTGGATCACCTCAAGCGTGCCCTCGGCGCGTCCAACCAGCGGCACCCGGTAGCGGTAGGCCGTGCCTCCGACGACGACAGCGCCGCTGGCCACCCCGGCGGCGACCCGCATGCCCGGGTCGGCGACCCGGCCGGTGTCGCCGTCGCAGGCGCGGTAGCGCACGGTGTGCCCGAGTGAGTCCACAGCGAACACCCCGCCGGGGAACGACAACCAGGACACCTCGCTGGTCGGCGCCCGCTCCGGCGTCGGCTCCACACCGGGCTCGTGGCCCTGACCGTCCGCGGTGGCCGGCCCGGTCGTCGCGACCACGGCAAGCGCGACCGTCGCCGCCAGCCACTTCAGGGGTACGCGGACAGGGGCTCTCAGCAGGGAAGATGAGCGCTTCTTGTCGCTTTTTCTCACGTTTGCACGATATGAAGCGCCGGGGGCTGGTGAGGCCAGCGGGACCGGCGTCACCCGCCCGGGCGGCGATGTCCGCACGAGCGTGATGACTCACAGGTATAAAAATGACTCACAGGCATCAGCCTCATCAGCGGCACCGACCCCGGAGGTCCCCATGTTGATCATTGCAGGCAGCCTGCAGGTCGAACCGGCCGCACGTGATGCCTACCTGGCCGGCTGCGAGCAGGTCATCGCGCAGGCGCGCGCCACCGCCGGCTGCCTCGACTTCCTGCTCGCGGCCGACCCGTTGGAGCCGGGGCGGATCCACGTCTACGAACGCTGGGAGTCCGCGGAGCAGTTGGCCGCGTTCCGGGGCTCCGGGCCGAGTGACACGCAGGAAGTGGAGATCCTCGACGCCGACGTGCAGCGTTACCTGATCTCCGGCGTCGAGGCACCCTGACCCGGGTCACCCACGGCCGGAGGGTCACATCGGCGGTCCCGCCGAGGGCTCGGGTTCCGCGGGCAGGCTGGGCGCCAGCCGGCGCATCGAGGTGAACGCGGGCACCAGCGCGTCGTACAGCTCGGCGAAGAGCGGCAGCAGCGCCGCGTAGGTGGCGGCGGCGGCCGGGTCGGGGCGTACCGTCTCCTCGATCCGCACCAGGTCGGCGGCGACGTCGATGCTGGGGATCAGCCCCAGCGCCTGCATGCCGAGCAGCGCCGCGCCGAAGCTCGACCCCTCGTGCGCGGCCGGAAAGCTCACCGGCAGGCCGAGCACGTCGGCGAGCATTTGCCGCCACAGGCCGCTGCGGGCGAAACCGCCACCGGCCCGGATCTCGCGGACCTCGTTGCCGGCCGAGCGCACCGAGCTGAGCACCAGCGCAAGCTGCTGACAGACCCCCTCCAGCGCCGCCCGGATCAGATGCTCGCGGCGGTGCCCGTGGGTCAACCCCACGTACGCGCCGCGCGGCAGCGCGCTCCAGTGCGGCGCGCGTTCGCTGTGCAGGTACGGCAGCATGATGAGCCCGCCCGAGCCGACCGGCGCGCGGGCGGCGAGGGCGACCAGCTCCTCCTCGGCGTGCTCGCCCAGGTCCGGGGCGAGCGCCGCGCCGGCCCACTTGAGGACGATGCCGCCGTTGTTGATCGCGCCGCCGACGGTCCAGCGGTGCTCGGTCAGCGCGTAGCAGAACACCCCGCCGAGCGGGTCCACGCCCGGCCGCTCCACCATCACGCGCATCGCGCCGCTGGTGCCGATCGAGCAGGCCACCATGCCCGGGTGCACCGCGCCCAGGCCCAGGTTCGCCAGTGGCCCGTCCCCGGCGCCGACCACCACCGGGGTGCGCTCCGGCAGACCGGTCACGGCCGCGACCTGCGGGGTGAGGCTGGGCAGCACGGCGGTGGTGGCGACGAGCTGGGGGAGTTGCTCCTCGGTGATGCCGGCGATGGTCAGCGCCTCGCTGTCCCACTCCAGTGTGTGGATGTCCATCAGGCCGGTGGCCGAGGCGATGGAGTGGTCGATGACCAGCGCGTCGCAGAGCCGCAGCAGCACCCAGTCCTTGATGCCCACCCAGTGCGCGACGCTCTCGAAGAGCTTCGGCTCCTGCTCGGCGAACCAGAGCAGCTTGGGCAGCGGTGACATGGGGTGGACCGGCGTGCCGGTGCGGCGGTGCAGGGCCAGCCCGGACGGCACCGCCCGCAGCCGCTCCGCCTGCCGGGTCGCCCGCGAGTCGGCCCAGGTGATCGACGGGGTGAGCGGGTTGCCGGCCGCGTCCAGGCCGATCAGGCTGTGCATTGCGGAGCTGAACGAGAGCCCGGCCACCGGCTCGACCAGCTCGGCCACCACCATGCTGATCGACTTCAGCACGGCGTCGAGGATGAGTTGCGGCTCCTGCTCGGCGTACCCGGGTTGGGGGTCGTCCAGCGGGTAGCCGACCGAGTGGCTGGCGAGCTGCCGCCCGTCGGTGTCGTACGCGACGGCCTTGGTGCTGGTGGTGCCGATGTCCACGCCGACGACCACGGCGGGCCTGTCCTGCGGCACGACCCGCACCCCCTCACCAAAAGTGAATCTGCGACGATAATTCGGCCTCCGCGCCGCGAGGCGGCACTCCGGACCGAATGAACGTCGGCAACACTATCCCCCTATCGTGTTGGTTCCTCCGCCGATCGGACAGTTCACCCGTTTCGGCGTTTCCGAGCGCCGCGCCGCGCCTGTTAATCCCCATGACACCCCAGATTGGTGGCCTGCGCGGCGAAGGAGTCGGCGTGGCAAAGACTGAATCGACGGGTTCCACCTGGCGCTACCGGTGGGCGCACCGGCAGAACGTGCGGCGGGTCAGCACCTACCGCGGTGCCGAAGCGGCGTGGCGGCGACGCGACGACGAGTTACGGCGGCTGCGCGTCCTGGCCGCCGAATTCCAGGGCTCTGCGGCGGCCGGTGCGGGACTGCCGCTGGAGTTGGCCGCCGACGAGGTGGTGCTCTGGGCACTGCCCGCGGCGCAACTGGTCGAGGTGCGGCACACCACAGTGCTGCCCGCGCCCGACCTCACTGTCGCCCCGCAGACCGGGCCGCTGCGCCCACGTCGCCCCGACGGCGTACGCGTCACCGACGCCGGCATGGCCGTGATCACCAGCCGTCGACTGGTGCTGCTCGGTGGGCGAGGCCGGCGCGAGTGGGCGTACGGCCGGATCACCGGGCTGGCCCACGACCCGGCGGCCCCGGTCACCCTGATCCAGGCGCTGGACCGGCGGCTCACCTCCGGGTTGCTGCTGCCCACCGACGCCGCGCCGGACTTCCGGTTCAAGCTGACGCTGGCCTTCGCCGACGCGATCGAACAACGCGCCGCGGTGCTCGCCCAGCTCGACGAGCTGATCGCCGAGCACGCCCAGCTCAAGCCGTTCCGGCCGGCAGTGAACACCCCAGCGCAGGCCCGGTTCACCGCGCGGGTGCCGGGTGGTCGGCGGACCCTCGCGGTGGCCGCCGCCATCGCGCTGCTGGTGCCGGCGGCGCTGATCGAGTCGGACCCGTCCGACCCGACCGGTGGCGCGGAGGTCGCCGCCGCCGCCACCCCGGCGCCCACCCAGAGCGCAGCGCCCACCCACAGCGCGGCGCCCGCGCTGATCCGCCCGTCGCCGGTGCGGGTCACCCCGCCGTCGAAGCCGACGAGGTCACCACGGCCGTCACCGAGCGCGTCTCAGGGTCCGCGCTGTGGGGCACCGGAAAACCCGCTGGGGTACGACTATTGCGGCGGGACGCGGATCCGCAAGCCGGCCGCCGAGGTTTGCGACTGGTTCGACTGCGTTCCGCAGTTCTGGTCCGGCCGGGGTTACCTCGTGCAGTGTCGGGACGGTTCGGTCAGCCTGACCGGCGGTCGGCCCAGTGCCTGCGCGGAGCACGGTGGCGTGCGGCGAACCGTCGCCAAGTGACCGATTTAGGGGCGAAAGTCTGCTTCGGTCGGCCAGAATGATCGAGTGGAGATCCGGTCTGACGATGGCGCTCGGGTGCGGATACGCCCCGTCGGCTACCAGCCCGGCATCGACCCGCCCGACGACCCCGAGGGGCCCACGCCCGGCTGGCACGACTGGCTGCTCATCGAGGTGGACGCCCGCACCGCCGACGGTCAGACCTGGTCACACCACTACCCGAGCCTGATGGTCGAGGAGGCCCGCGCCCTCGGCGGCTGGCTGCACGGGCAGGCCACCACCGCCCTCGGGCTGAGCGCGCCACCGGCGCTGGTCCGCTTCACCGAACCCAACCTGGCCCTGCGCAGCCGGGTGCTGCGCCGCCGCCGGCTGGAACTGATCGTGGAGTTCTCCGCCGAGTCACTGCCACCGTGGATGCGCCGCCCGTCCACAGCGATCTACCCGCTGGTCCTCACCGTGTCCGCCGACGCCCTCGCCACCGCCGCCCAGCACTGGGCCGAACACTGCGAGGCGTACCCGCCACGGACCCCGTCGCGGTTTCCAGCCCGGGGCCGGCTCCCCGACCCACTCGGCTAGAGTGATCTTCGTCAGCCACGAGAGGAGGTGAGCCCGGTGACCACCCATCGTCATTCCTGGGCGCTCCTCTCGGCCGTCCCCCTCAGCTGACCTTCCGCGTCGGGGAGCGCCCTCCTTATCGGAGGACCAATGTCTGTCTCTTCCTTCCGCATCGACGTGCCCGATGCGGTCCTCGACGACCTGCGGGCCCGACTGGCCCGTACCCGATTCACCGACCGCAGCGGCAACCAGCCGTGGCAGGGCGGCGTCGACCCCGACTACCTGCGGGACCTGGTGTCCTACTGGCACGACGGATTCGACTGGCGCGCTCGCGAGGCCGAACTCAACGCGTATCCCCAGCACCTGGCCGTCGTCGGCGGCCGGAAGCTGCACTTCCTGCACGTCCGGGCCGCGCGCCCGGCGGGTACGCCCGCGCCGTTGCCGTTGATCCTCAGCCACGGCTGGCCCAGCAGCTTCGTCGAGATGCTGCCGCTGGTCGACCGGCTGACCAGCCCTGCCGGCGGCGCGTTCGACGTGGTGGTGCCCTCCCTGTCCGGCTTCGGCTTCTCGGAGGTCCCGGACGAGCCGGTCACCCGAGCGTTGCTGGCCCGGACGCTGCACGAGCTGATGACCGACGTGCTCGGCTACGAGCGGTACGGCGCCTTCGGCGGCGACGTCGGGGGAGTGGTCACCGGCTGGCTGGGTGCCCTCCATCCGGAGCAGGTGGCCGGCATCCACATGATCCATCCACCGTTCCCGGCCAGCTTCGACGCCCGTCCTCTGTCGGCGGCCGAGCAGGCGTACCTGGACGCCGAAGCCGAATACGACGAGACCGACGGCGGCTACAGCGCCATCATGGGCACCCGCCCGGACACCCTCGCTGCGGCGCTCGCCGACTCACCCGCCGGGCTGGCCGCCTGGATCGTCGACAAGTACCGCGACTGGAGCGACAACCGCGGGGACCTGGCGAACAGCATCGACACCGACACCCTGCTCACCATCATCACGCTCTACTGGGTCACCGGCACGATCGGCTCGTCGTTCCGGCAGTACGCCGACTTCGGCCACAACACGCCACGACCCGACATCACAGTGCCGGCCGCGTTCACGGTGAGCACCGAACCCTCGATGGCCAACTTCCCCCGCGAGATCGCCGAGCGGGCCTGCACCGACATCCGGCACTGGAGCGAGCCGGGCCGGGGCGGGCACTTCATGCCGCTGGAGGAACCGGATCTGCTCGCCGTTGAGTTGAGGGAGTTCTTCACCTCGCTGCGCGCGTAGTCGCGGTGCTTGCTCGCTGACCAGCGCCCGGGGTGGCCGGCGGCTGTTGCGGCAGTCACCGCAACAGCCGCCGGCACCCGTGGCTACCCGCCGAGCGACGCCTTGACGGCGCCGATGGCGTCGAACAACTCCTCGCTGTGCTCGAAGCCGTCCTCGACGACAGCCATGTCAACCCCGCATTCGCGCTGCCGCGCCCGCAGCAGCGTTTCCTCCACGGGACTCACCGGGAAGGCCAGCGGGTCGAGGCCGGGAGCCTGGGCCACGTCGTCGACCAGGAGCCACTTGCTGTGCTCGTCGTAGACGACCACACCGGCGGCTATTCCCCTGGTCCACTGCTCGAAGAGCGTGGCCAGGCTGGTGGCGGCACGGACCGACTCCCAGGAGTCCTCTGAGACCGGGTAGCGCCAGATCTCACCCTCGTGCTCGCCCGCGAGGACGAACGTGTAGAGGACGGCATCGAAGTGGAACAGAGGCATCTGCTGCCGCCACGGGAACGGCGTGCCGATCGACAGCCCCAGGTAGTCCAGCGCGTCCCCACCCTCCGGCCAGGGCATCCGCCATCCGACGTTGGGCAGCAACTGCCGGTCGGGCCAGCGCTGCGACTGCAACCACGTCAGCTGCTCGGCGATGTGATCCACCCCGAAGATCCGGTGGACCACGTCCGGCGGCTGCCCGGCCGGCGACTCGCCCTGGTCGGGCCAGTCGAGGCCGGCAGCCCTCGCCGCGACGCGGTACTCCCGCACCGCGTCGCGCAGCACGCGCATGTCATCGAGCATCAGGAAGCTCCTCGGCTACGGGGCCTTGGGGGTCATGCAGAGGCTAGCCCCGCCCCCGCTGACCTTGAAGGCGAAGCTCGGGCCGCCTGCCTCGACCCACGGCTTCACCGGCAGCACGACGAACTTGGTGTTGTTCGTCACCTTGCACTTGCCGTAGAGCGAGTTGATGTCCCTGGCCTGCGGCAGCGACTCCGCCGTCGACACCAGCTTGAGGCTGGCGACCTGGCCGGTCAGGTTGACCGCCTGGGTCGTCGACCAGAACGGGAATTCGTCGCAGGTCTGCCCGGGCACCCGCACATCGCACGCGTTCGGTTTGAACGCCAGGGTGTTGAACCAGCCGCGGGAGTGGCCCTGGGCGCGTGCCGCCTGCCCTCCCACGCTGCGCGCGGGATAGAACCACACCGCCCGGGTCGGCGGCTGCGGGAACCCGCCGTCGCCCATGGCGGCCACGATGTGCTTGCCGGTCTCGGTCATGTCGTCGCCCTGGTAGTTCTTGGCACCGGGGACGTAGACGATGACGTTGTCGTCACACCCGGCCTTGCCCTGGGTGCCGCGCTGGGCCGTGCACGCCGCGTCGATGATCCGCTTGAGACGCGAATCCTCCGTGGAGTCCCACGCGAAGGGGAGATTGCGCTGACCGGCCACCAACTTCGTGGTCTTGATGACCTCGGCGTAGACCTTCAGGCTGTTGTACCACTCGCCCTCGTCCAGGCCCCAGTTGTCGAACGTGTCGAAGTCGACGTCGTGCTCGATCGGGTACTCGATGATGCCGTTCACACCGATCGTGCCGGGGAACAGGATGGCGAGCAGGACGCCCAGCACGACACCGATGCCGATGCCGGCGGCACCGACGACGATCCACGAGGTGCCGGCGGCGGCGACCTGAGCGGCCGCGACGACCTCGACCGTCTCCGCGATGGGAGCCAGCAGCGTCGCGCAGGCTCCGCTCGCACACCAGGCAATCGGCGCCACCGGGCCCGGCACCAGCAGGCGGGCCTGCGTGACGTCCACCGAGGAGATCACCGGGCCGCGGCCGGACGGGGCCACCGCGAAGAGCATGTCGGTGATGTTGTCCGCGCAGTCGAGCAGTTTCTCGCCCGACGGCGGCAGGAAGGCGTCGAGGCAGCTGCTGTTCGCCGCCCGGTAGCAGCCGAGGAAGACCTCCGTGCTGCCGGCGGGCACCGGCACCGTGGAGCGTGAGCTGGCCGCGATGTAGAAGTCGCCACCGGCGCCAGCGCACTGCGACGTTTCACTGGCAGTCGTCTGCGTGGTCGCCGGCGACACCTCATCCACGTGGACCATGGTGGTGAAGTCACCGGAGAGCTCCCGCGCCACAGTGCCGTCGGCGCGCAGCGCCTCGACCCGGAACTCGTACGGGGTGTACTCCTCAAGCGGTTCGATGGGGAGCTTGATGACGCTGTCCGCCGTGCACGGGTTGGCCGCGTTGCCGTTGCCGTCCACGCAGAGCTGCACCAGCGTGAACTGGTCGTAGATCTGGCCGTCCAGGTAGACGCGGTAGCTCGCCTCGTTGGCGGGCTCGGGGTGCCAGCTGGCCATGGCGCCCCCCTCATCCGGATCCAGGGTCAGACCGGCGTCGACGTCCGGCGGCGGCGGCAACGCGTCCGTCGTAAAGGACGTCGTGGCGGGCGTAGCAGACCGGTTGCCGGCCAGGTCGATGGCGACCACGGAGACGGTGTGGTTGCTGGACGGCGCCAGGCCCGTGATCGAGTACGAGCGGGTGCCGACAGTGGTCCGTTGCGCCGCACCGCCGTCGACCTTGACCTCGTATCCGGCCAGGCCGTAGTTGTCGGTCGCCGCGCCCCAGCTCACCCTGGCGCTGGTCGCCGTGATCGTGCCGACCGCCAGGTTGGGGACGTTGCTCGGCGGGATCAGGTCCTTCACGGTGATGCCGCGCAAAATCTTCGCGTACCGGCCGGGCTCACGCTCGGCGCGGGAGCAGACCTGGACCGGGCCCAGGTGCGGCGGGCGCATGCTGGTGGTCCAGGACGCGGACCAGTTCGTGACGCCGGGCGGCGGCGGCCCGAAGGTGAAGCTCGACGAGGTCGTCTTCTCGATCGAGACGTCCACCATCGTGGCCTGCTTGTGCAGGTAGCCGTTGATGTCGATCTTGCCGTTGGCGTCGACCGCGACCTCCGACCCGGCTGTCGGTCCCTCAAGCCGGATGGAGGCGTGGTTGACGTCCTCCGGTACAGACGGGTCGGCGCAGGCCGGAAGCTGCTCCGCGGGCACCGCCTGGGTGACCGCCGCCGCCTGGGCCGGCGGGGCGCTGATCAGGGTGACTGGCAGGACAAGCGCGACGGCGAGTGCCGTCGCGCGGAGTGATTTGCTGAAATATCGAGTACGTCGATGGTCGGCCATGCGGCTCCGCTCCCCGTAATTGATCAATGACGGAGTAAAGCCTTCCACCTGCATCTATATTTAGTCCAGCCAATATTGACCCGAGGGCACGCCCCCGACGCGGCCACGGCCTGGGCGTCCGTCAAATCTCTCCTTTCGGGCGCAACGGGATGCATCGATCTCGCCCGCGTTGCCTGTCACGTACGTGAGCGGTTGTACCGCGTGTGACCGTGACCTCTGTGGCCAGCGCTCCCTGGCGGATCGTCTGGGCCGAGCGTGAGAACGAGCGCCGGCAGCGCGCGTACCGCGACGCCACCGACGCCTGGCTGCGCCGCGACGACCACCTGGCCCGGCTCCGCATCGAAGCCGCCAGCTTCCTCGGGTGTACGCAGCCACGCACCGGCCTCCCCGTCGAGCTTGACGACGACGAACTCGTCGTCCGCGTCCTCCCCGTCGCCGAGCTGGTCGAGGCCGAGGCCCGGCACATCCCCGGGCTGCCCACCCCAGGCGGCGCCTGTGCCTTCGCGGAGGTGTCGGGCGAAGCGCTGCCGGCGGGCCTGCGGGTCGTCGACACCGGCATGGCCGTCGTGACCAGCCGCCGAGTGGCCTTCGCCGGCCGAGAGCGCCGACGCGAGTGGCGGTACGCCGACCTGGTCGGCCCCGCGCACCACCCCGACGTGCCGGTCACCCTGCTGCCCGACCACAGTCGACTGGCCGGGCTGCTCGTTCCAGCCAACGCCGTGGTGAACTTCCGCTTCTACCTCACCCTCGCGGTCGCCGACGACCGTGCCACCGTCACCGCGCAGGTCGACGCGCTGTTGGCCGCCCACCGGGCCGCCCGGCCTTCGCCCTCTGTCGTGGTGTCACCTGACGAGGCACCGCTGACGGCGGTACGACCCGACCGCCGGGCGCTCGGTGCTGCCGCCGTCGCGGCGGTGGTGTTCGCGACGATGGGTCCCGGCGCTCTGGGTCCCGGTGCGTTGGGCCCTGGCGCTCTGGGGCCTGGTGCTGTGGGGCCTCGCGTCCTGCGGTCGGAGCAGACCGCTCCGGTGCAGCGGGCGGAGATCGTCGCCCTGGAGGCTGCCCTCATTTCGGTACGTCCCGTCGGGCCGGTGGCACCCAAAGCCAGGACCGGATCGGTCAGCGGTGCCGCGCAGAGCCGGCCGAATGCCATCCCGCCGGCCCGGCCGGTGGTTGTCTCCACAGTCGTGGGACCGTCAGCCCCGCCGCCGGTCGTCACGCCGTCCGTCGCTCCGGCACCGTCCGCCAGTTCGGTGCCGACACCTGGCCCGGTCCCCACCACCGGTCCGCCCACGCCGGCCCCACCGACGCCGCCGGCCTCGCCCACTCCGAGTGGGACGGCGTCACCTGGGCTGCTGAAGGTCTGCCTGGATCCTCTTCAACTTTCGTTGCTGGACCCGTTGCTCTGCCCGTCTCCGGCGCCCTGATCGGCGTTCGTGCAGTTCGTGCGTTCGTGCCGCCTGCTTCGTGCGGGCGTGCGTTCGTTTGGGCGTGCTCAGTCCATGGCGCTGAAGTCGGGGACGGTCAGGGTGCCGTCCGCGGCGAGGGTAAAGCCGGGGTTCCAGGCGATCTCCCAGAGGTGACCGTCCGGGTCAGCGAAATAGCCGGCGTAGCCGCCGTAGAACGTCTCCCTCGCCGGCATGGTCACCGTGCCGCCAGCCTTGGTCGCCGTCGCCATCAGCTCGTCGACCTCCTCCCGCGAACGGACGTTCTGAGCCAGGGTCACCCCGCCGAAGCCGTCGGTGCGCCGATCGCTGATGCCGGCGTCGGCGGCCAGCTTGTCCCGGCTCCAGAGGACGAGGGCCAGACCGCCGGCCTGGAGGAAGACCGTCTCCTCGACCTCCTGGCCGTGCCAGCCGAGCTGCTCGTAGAACGCCTTCGCGCGGGCTACGTCCGAGACGCCGAGGGTGACGAGGCTGATGCGCTGCTCCATGGTCCTCAACCTAACGCGCGATCACTCGGGGGCGTGGCAGACAGCCTCGACATTGTTGCCATCCGGGTCACGGACGAACGCGGCGAAGTACGTCGGGTGGTACTCCGGCCACACCCGAGGTGCATGCAGGACCTCCGCGCCGGCCTTGACGGCGGCGTCATGGAACGCCTGGACGGTGGCGCGGTCATCGGCGGTGAAGGCCAGGTGCAGCTCCCGAGCTTCGCCGGAGGTGTCGGTGGGGCCGAGCCAGAACTCGGGGCGGTCCGTGCCGTAGCCGACGACGTTCGGGAACTCCAACAGGCGGCGACCGCCGAGTGGGGCGAGCACCGTGTCGTAGAAAGCGGCGCTGGTTGGCACGTCGCGGACCTGCACGGACAGATGATCCATCATCGCGGGTTCCTCCAGTCACGGGTTCAGGGCGGAGGTCACGCTAACGGCGGGGTCTGACACGCGGCCCGCATCTGCTCACCACCAGGGCGGCGTTCAACGCATAGCATCAACGCTATGGGTGGAGGTGAGCGATGAGTGATCGCCTGTACTGGAACGACCTGCGTGACCGTCGGATGGCGGAGCCAGGGGCGGCCGAGACCTACGAGGCCACCCGGATCGCCTTCGAGCTTGGCCAGGAGGTGCGCCATCTGCGAGAGGGGCACGGTTGGAGTCAGAGTCAGTTGGCGCGGGCCGCCGGCATGACTCAGTCCGCGGTGGCTCGCTTCGAGGCAGGCGGCACCGTGCCGACCTTGCCGGTCCTGGAGCGCCTAGCCCGAGCCCTGGACCGGCGGCTCGACATCAGGTTCACGCCCAACGCGGACGCTGCCTGATCAAGGATCGGGCGGAATCAGGCTGGGCCGGATAAGGCTTAGGCGGCGATCGTTCGAGCGGTGGCGTACACGTCGGCGGGTAGGGCGTGTTGGAGCTTCCACAGGACGCGCATGGGTCGGTCGCCGGTGTGCGACTCGTACGTCATGGTGCCGGCGTACAGGTACGGCGGTGCGCCCAGGTCGCGGTCGGCGATCCGGGTTTCCCGAACGAAGAGGTGCACTGTCGAGCCGCCCGACGTGTAGCGCTGCCCGGTTGCCGACGCCGACGAGGTGGTGCTCTGCGACTCCCACTGGAACAGCGTTTCGGTGATGGCCCGGTCGGCGTACATGGTGGTGGGGGAGTAGTGCGATTCAGACTTGACCAGGGTGACGAAGAACAGGTCGGCCTGGGCGTCGGGCAACCACTTCACCCCCTCGCGAAGCGATCCCGGGTTGGTCATCCCGAAGGCGGCGCACGCCTCGTTGCGGCTGTAGCGAGCGTGCACCCGCAACGGCACCTCGCCCAGAGCGGCAGGGGGCGTGACCCGGTGGATGCGGTCCCGCAGCACCTCGGCGACCTGGCGCAACTCGGCGCAGCGGGCTGGATCCTTCCAGAGTCGGGCCAGCCGCTCGTCGCGTGTCGCTAGTGGTGCGGTTGGCCCCCAGAGGCTGAAGTGCAGCATGTCCAGCAGTCGGCCGTTCCCCGCGTACACCTGCTGACCTGGCGCGGGCGGTCCCGCCGCGACCCTGGTCAGCAGCTCCAGCCGGTCGATGTCGTCGGTGTGCAGCATGCGACCGGTGGCCCGGCCCAGCTCCTGGTCGTCCGGGCCGGGCGCGGACGTCTCGATACCTGCGAGCCGCCGCAGCCCGGTCCAGCCGCCGATGCTGGCGGACCGGTACACGTCCTCGATCTCCAGGCCGGTCTCGCGGAGGAACGTCGCCAGGCTGACGTCGCCGAGTTGCCGCAGTTCAGACACCAGACCGGCCTTGGAGGTGGGCAACGCCGATCGCAGGTTGGCGAGCACGACCTCCTTCGCCACCCGGTCCAGCTCGACGTGGCAGCCGCTCGGCAGGCTTGGGAAATCGTCGCGCACCGCCTCGGTTATCGCCCGCCGGCTCACCCCAGTGAGGGCACGCCACCGCAGGTCAAAACGGAAATTGGCGTGCTGCCCGCCGATGAAGTCGAGCACGGTGAGGCAGGGCTTGTCGTCGTCGAGGCGCAGGCCACGACCGAGCTGTTGCAGGAAGATCGTGGCGCTCTCGGTGGGCCGCAGCATCAGGATCGTGTCGACCATCGGCAGGTCGACGCCCTCGTTGAACAGGTCCACCGTGAAGAGCACCCGCAGCTTGCCGGCCTTGAAGTCCCGCAACAGCCCCGCCCGATCGGTGCCGGCTTTCGAGGTCACCGCCGCCGCCTCGACACCGTGCTGCTTGAACCAAGCCGCCATGAACTCCGCGTGCCCGATGCTCACGCAGAACCCGAGCGCCCGCATCCGCCCGACGTCCACCTTGTCGCTGACCGCTCGCAGCACCGACCGCGCTCGCGCATGGTTGCCTGTGTAGAGGCCGTTGAGCTCTGCCAGGTCGTAGCCCTGCCCGCGCTTCCAGGTCACCTGCGACAGGTCCACGTCGTCGTGCAGCCCGAAATACTGGAACGGAGCCAACAACTGCCGCTCCAACGCCTCCCACAGGTGCAGCTCAACGGCCGCGCGCCCGTCGAACCACCGGCGCACGTCGCCCCCGTCGGCCCGGTCGGGGGTCGCGGTCAGGCCCAGGAGTACGCGGGGACGCAGCTGTTCCAACAGCCGCGTGTACGTCGGCGCCTCCGCGTGGTGGAACTCGTCCACGATCACCATGTCGTACGCCTCGGGATCCACCTCCCGCCGGTGCAGCGACTGGATGGAGGCGAAGACGTGCTTCCAGCCGTTCGGCTTCTCGCCCGCTACGAGCGTTTCGCCAAAGCTGCCGTCTCCCATCACCTGCCGGAACGTGGACAGGCTCTGCCGAAGGATCTGCTCCTGGTGGGCCACGAAGAGCAGCGAGTCTGCTCGTCCCGCCTTGTGCAGCCGGCGGTAGTCGAGGGCGGCGACCACGGTCTTGCCGGTGCCGGTCGCCATCACCACCAGATTTCGCCAGCGCCCGTGCACCAGCCGTTCGGCGTCCAGGTCGGCAAGGATCTCGGCCTGATACGGGTACGGGCGCACGTCCAGGTTCGAGATCTCGGTCGGTGCATCGTCGCGGCGTTCCCCGCTCAACGCGTGCCGTAGGCGCTCGGCGTCCCTGGTCGCGTCGTACGTCTCGAACGCCGGGTCGTTCCAGTAGTCCTCGAACGTCGCCGTGAACGTGTCGATGACGTGCGGCTGCTCCATGTTCGAGATGCGGACGTTCCACTCCACGCCGTCCACCAGCGCGGTCTTCGACAGATTGGACGAGCCGACGTACGCGGTGGTGGTGCCGTTGTTGCGGCGGAACAGCCACGCCTTCGCGTGCAGACGGGTGGTCCTCGTTTCGTACGACACCTTGATCTCGGCGCCTAGCTCCGCGAGTCGGTCGAGGGCTCTTTGGTCCGTGGCGCCGAGGTAGGTGGTGGTGATGACGCGGACCTTGCCGCCACGGGCGATCAGCTCGCGGATGGCTGGCTCGACGATGCGAAGGCCGTACCACTTGATGAACGCGCAGAGCAGGTCGACGCTCTCGGCCGAGGCCATCTCGTGGTTGACCTCGTGGCCGATGCGGGGCTGGTGGCGGCCGTTGACCAGCAGGGCGCCGGTGGAGAGGGGAGTGGTGGGGCGCTGCGGGAAGGCTGGTAGCGCGGGCGGTGTTGGTGGGGCGGCGATGGCGTGGAGCAGGTGCTTGGCGTCGGTTACCTGGTCCTGGTGTGTCGCGGCTTTTGGGCTCAGGGCGGCGATGGCTTCGGCGATCTGGTTCGCCATCGCGATCTGGTGGTGGAGCTTGTCGTCGCCGCTGGCGACGGATTGGAGGGCGCGGGAGGCCAGAGCGGCGATGTGCCGGGCGAGGGTGTTGTGCGCGTCGGCGGGGTCGAGTTTGTGGTGTTGGATCAGGGCGGGGTCGACGTGCTGGAGGCGGCCAGCTAACTCACGGGTGATCAAGTGCTCGTAGACACCCCGCTCAAGATCCGTCACGACCGCACCCTAACGGGTCTCCGAGTTCACGCGCCGCCCCGACCAGCGATCGGATAATAGGTGTCGGATCGCCGACAGGCGATTCAGGCCCGACGGCCTACGACGTCCAATTTCTGAAGGAAGCAATGGTCGTGGCTGTGCGACCTGACGTCCTGGCCGCGTGCCTCTACCTGGCAAAAAGCTTGTCGGCAGACGCGCGTCCGCGACGACAAGTCTGACTTGGTAGACAGTTGACATTGGAAAGAGGTGGAACGGCTCGGCTGAACGGGTGAGACCTGGGGGTCCCGTCAACGGAACTCCTGCCGGTAATCTCCCCGATACGCCTTTGTGTGGGAGGTGCAGAGATGCCCGCTGGGCCAGATGGTCCGATTACTGTCGAAGCGATATGGGGATCACCGCCAGGGCCGGCCCAGACCCGTGCCGGCAGCAATTGCGCCGCATCCCGCCTTGTCGCTCGAAACGTTGCCGCTGTCGCTCGAAACATTGCCGCTAAGGCGAACCGTCATCAGGCTGGCAGCCGCCATCGATCTGTTGATCCAAGGCGTGACGATCGAACCGTAGGGTGGAGGTCTGACCGCCCGCTCGGCGCGATTCGAATGCGTTCTGTTTGCGCCGCCGCCGAGCCCGTGGTCAATGCTAATGCCCAAGACGCCATCGAGGGTGCGCAGCGCGCTGCGGCCGGTGACGAATCGATTCGAGCGAGTGCCTTCCTCCGAGGCGCCGGGAACTGTCTCCCGCCTCCGCCACTGAGGTTGCATCCGTGGATATTCGGCGAGGCGTCGCGCCGTTCCGTCATGACCCCATCGTGAACACGATCGAAAATCAAGGCCATTGTGAAGGCCAGTGGTAAGTCAGCCCTGACCGAGCCCCGGAAGTGTGACGAGAGGATCAGGCGTGAGCGCGAACGATGTAGTACTGCTTGAGTCAACGTTAGAGCGAGAACGCTCGAAGACGGCCTCAAAATTGCCTGTAACCGATTTCCACACCTTCTTCGTGGCGAGGCAGTACCTTAAGGCGTATAGCCCAAACCATGATGACTTGTTGTCGGGGTTGGTGGATGGCGAAAAGGACTGTGGTATCGACGGCATCTACATCTTCGTGGATTCTCTTTGCATTCGCGACGACGAACCTGTCACTCGGCTCGGGCGCCGTGCGAATCTAGACCTCATCATCCTTCAGGTCAAGAATAGTTCGGGATTCACCGAGAATGCTATAGATAAGTTGATTGTAAATCTTCCCAAACTGCTGGATTTCGGGCGAGATGAAGAGACCCTCGCCAAGTTCGTCAATCCTAAACTTATCGAGGCGACTCGGCGGTTCTTGGAAACGTATAAGAACCTCGACTTGCCCCAGCTTAGAATATTCGTTGCATTCGGCTCTTTGAAGGCGACTCATCTCCATCCGCAAACTCAAGTGAAGGCCAGCGAGCTCGAGTCCGTTCTTCTCGGAACATTCGGAGGCTGCGAGCCTTCTGTCCAGTTCCTAGGTGCCGGGGAAATATGCTCGCTTGTTAGGGAGAACCCGCCGACAATTCGTCGCTTGAATCTTGCCGAAAATCCTATATCCACGGATACTGCTGGTGGCTACGTAGGTGTTGTACGGCTCGACGACTATGAAGCCTTCATTACCGGGTCCGCCGGGGATCTGGATGCTGGCCTTTTTGAGGCTAACGTCCGAGACTATGAGGGTGAGACTGCCGTGAACAGAAGCATCCAGCAGACGCTTGAGCAGGCCGAGAGTGACATCGACTTCTGGTGGCTGAACAATGGAGTCACGATTGTCGCTTCGCGAGTCCAGCCAGCAAACAAGATGCTTGAATTGGAATCACCGCAGATTGTGAACGGCCTCCAAACTTCAACCGAAATCTATAAGAGAAAGAAAAGGTCCGCGAACGATAGGGATGCCAGGAGCGTGCTGGTCAAAGTCATCGAGGCACCTGACGACGCGATAAGAGACAGGATTATTCGCGCAACGAACAGTCAGACAGCATTCGGTCCAAGTGTCCTTCGCGCGACGGATCTTGTGCAGAGGCGGATCGAAGAGTACCTTCTTGGCAAGAACCTATTCTACGAACGCCGCCGGCGGTACTACTTTAATAAACAATATCCGGTCGACCGTATCGTTTCCATCGATTCGATGGGTCAATCTGTTTTGAGCGTTACTGTGCAAACTCCGCACGTGGCACGAAAGAACGCGGGCCGAGTATTCGATGATGACGTTTATAAACTCGTTTTTCATCCCGAGCATCCGCTCGCTGCCTACCACGCATGCACTCAGCTTCTTCAGGCTTCAAGAGACTTCCTGTCGGCGTATAGGAAGAAGATCTCTGTAGAGGATTTCCAGTACCAGCTCGCTATGCTGCTGGGGATCGCTCTGGCACGTAGGCAGGAACCGACAATGCGAGATCTCGCAAAGATTGAAGATGCGGAAGTGAGGACCTCTCTTGCCAAAGAGTTGTTCTCGATCATCCAGGAAGAATACGATCATAGTAGTCGGATGACTGGAATATACTTGCTCGACCAGTTGGCCAAGGATCCTGATGTCACCAAGAGGATCCTCGAACGTGGTCGGGGGTACCTGCGATCTTCGTCGCGTAGCGATGGGGTTTAGTGTAGTCGCGCTAGAGCGCGAATTCCGAGTGGATCGATGATGTCTCGGGCCCCGCCAGGGCGGGGCCCGAGAGCAATTGCAGCGATGTCTGATCTAGCCGATTCGAGAAGTGCCGCATGAGTCAAGAGCGGCTAAGTCGGTGGAAGGCTGTCCAGTGCCTACGGTGATCACCTGTACGCACGGATTTAAGGCGGTTTGCAAACTCTTTGGCGACACCGCCCGACGACGACTTCAGTAGCGGCACGGCGGCGGCAATCATCTTCAACTCGCGAGCCTCGCGAAGAAGTGGCCAGGTCGGATCCTTGATGATGTCGAAGCCATAAGAATCGGCCAACTTGCGATGCGACCCTGTGGCCCCGAACCGGGCCTCGCCTACCGCCACCGCTGTCAGGTCAACCTGCTGTGGACCGACACATGTGGCGTCGAAGTCGCAAATCACCGATCGTCCCGTCCGCTTTCTCAGTAGGTTGCCGACGTGAGCATCTCCGTGGATGAGCTTGGGCTTGATCTGAAGTTTGAGCGCAACGAGCTGCGGCTCTAGGCGATCGCACCATTCCAAGAGGAAGTCACGATCACTCACATTGAGGCCTTCGGCGTCGGCCAGGCGTCGTCGTGCGTCGCCGACCGGGTCCCAGGCCGGGAGTGCAAAGGGAGGCACGTCGAGGGCGTGGAACTCACGCAGCACCAAGCCGAGCTCTTCCGTCGTGGGAGCAGGTGGCTGTGGTGGGATGTACGTCCAGACCGAGGCAACCAGGTCCCCGACTTTAAAGGGCGTCTCGATACCGGGTGCTAGCCGAATCGTGGGTGCGCCGACCTCGGCGAACCAGCGCCCAAGCTGAACGATCTTGGTCACCCGGTCCGTGAGCTGATGAGTCCGAGCGATCCGGATGACGATTCCAGGTCGGGGCAGAGCGTAGACGGCGTTATTGGTCATCTGCAGCACGTGAGCGCCTTCGGGTGAAACGTCCAGCACAGCGGCGATGTCCCGCATGGCTGCCGCCATCCTCTTCTCGGAGAACCGCCCGCTCATGCGGCCGTCGCAGCCTGAACAGTTAGAGCGCGCTCGAACGCTCCAACCTCCGGAAGCTGCCGATGCCGAGCGAGATCACGGCGCAAATTGACAACCCGATCGACCACCCGCTTGGAGCTCATCGTCTGTGCCTGTTCCAGCACCCGTGCGCCGACGGCGAGCGCCTGCTCGGGTTCGTCAGCGAGGAACAGCGCGCTGCAGAGCCCGACCTCGTTGAGCACCGTGCTTCGCACGTTTGCCGCGCCGAACGCGGCGATGGCATCCCTGCCCCAACGCACCGCCTCCGACGCGTGCTTGCTGTCGTACCGGGCCATGTCCCGGTACACGCGACCGTACTGGGCGAGCAGCTCGCCGCGGTCGTAGAAGCCCATCCAGGCCGGTTCGCGCTCCTTGTTGATGCGCTCGAACTGATCGCTCGCCTTGCCGAGGATCCGCACGGCGCTCTGATGGTCCCCAAGGGCCGCGATTGAGGCTGCCTCAGCGCCCCAGAGCAGCGCCTTGGCCGCCGGCGTTGCGTGCGAACCGAGCTGTGCATGAGTGAGTTGCAGTGTCGCGAGCGCATCCCGGTTGTGCCGGAGATGTTGAAGCTGCTTGGCCTGTGCATAGCGAATCATCGCGACCAGCGGCACGTTCCCAGCGGCGAGCGCGGCGCGCTCCCCGGCGACGAAGTGTCTCTGGGCGTCGTCATGCCTACCCGCGTCTAGCGCAGTCCAGCCGGCTAGTTGCCGAGCTGTCGCCACCGCCTCAACGAGTGGCGGATTGAGCCCAGTCGGGTGCGACCAATCGAGCATCCTGTACACCGACTCCGCGAACCGGGCCACCTCCCGGTACAGCAGACCACCGCCAGACTCCCGGTCCACCGACCGGTACAGCTCCAACACCGCGTTCAGGCGAGCGATATCCGCCGTGCCGATTCGCCGACGCTGGACAAGCTCGGTGCCGCCGAGCAGACCCGCACCCGCAGCGACAGCGGCAATACCGGCCAACAGAGCCCGCCGACCCTCGTCCGGCCCAGCACCCTGTGGAGCGGTGGAGGCTCTGAGGCTGTCGGTCGACCGCTGAGGCTGCCCGGGGAGGGCGAACCAGAGGCACGAAGCGGGTATCCCGAGAAGCTGCGCCCAGTGCGCCAGCCGGTCCAGATGCACCAGCGGTGGCCCGTTCTCCACCCGACTCAACTGCGCCTGCGTGATCCCCAGCCACCCCGCCACCACGGTCTGCGGCAAGGCGACCCGCCCGTGGTACGGATGGCAGCGATACGCCCGGATCACCCGCCCGAGATGCCGCTCCGCCAGGGCCCGCCGCACCGGCTCGTGCTCCCAGAAGGTCGCCGGCACCACCGGCGGCGCGCTCAACCGGTCCCGCTCGGCGGCGTGGCACGGCGTGCGCCGTCCGCTGTCGTTGTCCCGGGCCAGCCGTCCGCCGCACCGAGGGCAGTTCGCGTGGGTCACCGGCGGCTCCGTCCGTCTCGCCTCATCGAGCGTATCCATTGAACACGCTGCGTGGAGCGCTGGTATACGCACGACGCATATCTCAAGGGCCGCCGAACAAGGGAGCAGATGCTCAGGCCGGACGAAGCAACCGCAGCGCCTCGATGACCATGGCCCAACGATCCTTCTCGTCCGTAGGGTTCAGCACCTTCCCCTTGGCGACGACCACACCGGCAGCGCGCAGCACCGCCAGGTGGCCGGCATACGCCGGATGGGCGTCCAACTCCGCCTTGACGTGCGGGAAGGCAAGGATCGGCAGTCCCGCGCCCAGCGACTCGTTGAGGACGCCGAGCGCCAGCGTGTCGTTGATGCCCAGCGCCCACTTCGTCACCGTGTTGAACGTGAGCGGGGCGGCCACCACCACATCGGCCGGCGGGTGCGGCTCGGGGTCGCCGGGCATGCGCCACTCCACGCGTACGAGATAGCCGGTCTTGTCTTGCAACGCCTCCCGGTCGAGCCACGGAGCGGCGGTAGGACTGACGATCATGCACACCCGCCACCCGTCGGCGATCAGCACATCGACCAGCTCGTCGATGTATTCCGCCGGACCCGCGGCGCAGACGACCAGATACAGCACCGGGTGTTCCATCATGCCCGCAGTCTGCCCGACCAGGGTGGCGCCTGGTTGACCGCATACGGGCCGCGCATGCCGTCGACGATCACTGTGACATGCCGTATTGCCTGGTCAAGCGCGAGAGTCGACCCATGGCCCGGGGCGGGTGCTGGTTTCGGAGTTGCGCCGGCCCTCAACGGCGCAGCTGCGTCCCGCCCGCCCCGGTGCCTCTTGATCCGTCAACGTCTCGGAGCCGGCATGCCCACCCTGATCGACGACGACCACCCGGCTCGCGTGGGCCTGGCCGCCGCCTGGGCGTCGGTCGACGTGCGGGCCGCCGGCGACTTCTGGTGCACAGTCGAAGACCGCCGACCCGGCCTGCTCCCACACCGCGACGCGCCGCTGTTCTTCACCGCGCTGGGCCGCCTCATGGTCGGCGGGGACGACCCGGCGAGCCGGGCGGCGCTGCTCCTGGTGCTCGGCCGCGCGTACCGTCATTTCGACCTGCTCCCGCACTCCACCACCATCGGCGACGCGTTGCTCGCCACCGTGGCCCGCCACGCCCGACCACTGTGGACGCCGCAGCTCGCCCTGGCCGCGGAGCGCGCCCTGTGCCGCGCCACGCACACCGTGCGCCGCGCCGCCGCACAGGCCGGCGACGGCCCGGCCTGGTGGCACGTCCAGGTGATCGGCCACGATCGGCCGTCGCCCGACATCGCCATCCTGACGGTACGTCCCTGGCGGCGACTGCCCTTCCAACCAGGTCAGGCCGTGCCGGTGTGCACGCCGCGCCTGCCGGGGCATTGGCGCTGGCTCTCGCCGGCAAACGCCCTCCGTGCCGACGGCACCGTCGAGCTGCACGTCCGCGCCGTACCCGCCGGCACCGTCTCCCACCGCCTGGTCCATGAGGTACGCCCCGGCGAGCTGCTCTGGCTCGGCCCACCCGGCGACACCGGTCTGCGCCTCGACCCGGCGAGCACGACCGATCTGCTGCTCGTCGCCGGTGGCACCGGCCTGGCGCCGCTGCGCTCCCTGGTCGAGCAGGTCGCCGCCGCACCGGACGGCCGGCGGGTGACGCTGGTCGTCGGCGCGCGCACGTTCACCGACCTGTACGACTCGGTCAGCCTCGACAAGCTGCAGTGCGCCCACGACTGGCTGACCATCGTGCCGGCCTTCTCCGACGACCCCTGCGCCGAGCCGGCCGAGCGGGGTGACGCGCTGACCATCGCCCTCGGTCACCACCGGCCCGGCCAGGAGATCTACCTCTGCGGCCCACCCGCGATGCTGGGCAATGCGCGGCCACGACTGCTCGCCCTCGGTGTCCTCGCGGCAAGCATTCACCTGCCCGCGAGCTTCACCCGCTGATGGCTGGCTGCTGCTCTGGAGTTGTTGTCCGGCCTTCTCATCCAGTGACCATCATGGGAGTCTTGCTGTCTGTGAGTGCGTGACTCGACACGGGGAGTGAGCCGCATGGGTGATGCTGACGGTCCATCCCAGTGGTCGATTGAGAAGTTCGGGCTGGATCTGGCAACCGCTCTGCGTACTGCTGTGCCGGCGGCGTTGGGCCGCGCGGTCGAGCTGGCCCAGGATGCGCGCGAAGCATCGGAGTTGGACACCGATCATGCCTTCGGCCCGGTCCGGTGGAAGCAGCAGTACGAGGTGCTGCACGAGTATCTGCACGACTTTCCCGATGTGGTGGACGTCCATCCGCCGGGCGCCCAGGTGCGGGTCACCATCTGCCGAGGTCATCTGCTGCTGCCCTGGCGGTATGCGACCCGGAGCGACCTGGACATGCGCGACGCCCGCCCCGGGCGTGACCTCAACCGGCTGATCCGAGACCTGCTGATTCTCTTCGGGCCTGAGCCGAGCCATGAGGAGGTCACTCTGCCGCTGATGCCGCTCACGCCAGAGGAGGCCCGCGACCGCTCAGCTCTTCGGGATGCCGTGGAGCAGTTGACCGACGAGCCGAAGGTGCTGCTCGTCGGGTTTGCCTGCAACTCCGACGAAGGTCTACTCCGGGTCTCCTGGGGTGAGGCGGCTCTGGTTGGCGGCACCGAACTCAAGTGGGGCCACGTCGAAGACCTGCCAGTCGATCGCACAAGATGATGGTCGACCGTCGAGACGGATGGCTCGACGGTCTGGACTCCTGGTTCGTGCCCTGAAGCGGTTGATGCCTGTGAGTCATTTTGATGACTCACAGGCATCACGCTCGTCAGGACATCGCCGGCCGGACACCGCTCATGCCGGTCGCCGGACGCGGTCAGGAGGAGAGGTCGCCGAACTCGCGTACCCCGTCGACGTCCAGCGTGATCTTGTCGTTCTCGGTCCACTGGCTGGTGGGGGCGAGCCAGCTCGGGTCGTCGCGTTCTTCGATGTCACTCCAACTGTGCCGGTGGTGCCGTAGCTGGATCGGCCCGGTCGACGCGCCAGGTTCGAGCATCCCGCCGGTGAAGGTCAGCTCCACCCAGCCGGGGGCCGCGGTGCCCGGGATCGGATAGCCAGGCCCGGGTGTCGTCAACGGGGACGGCCCGCCCGGCGGGATGAAGAACTGCACGGTTTGCCGGATCCGGTCGCAGCCCAGCGCGGCCCAGTCGCAGTTCGGCACCAGCGACGTGTTGCCGCCCTCGAAGCGCAGGTGGTAGCGCACCCGCACCGCGCTCAGATCGAGCGGCCCGCTGCCGGTGTTGGTGACCTTGAGGAGGTGCTGGATCTGGTTGTTCGTCGGGGACCAGTCGAGATTGAGGTAGCTGACCGTCGCGCGGCCGCTGGCGGTGCGCACGGTGATGCCGGGCGAGCTGTCGGAATAGCCGCCGAGCGCACGGGCGCCAATCGCGATCCAGTACGTCGTGCCGGGCGCGAGGTCGGTCAGCGTGATCGTGGTGTCGAGCGTGGTGCCGAGCCAGCGGTACGTGTTGGGGCCCAGCAGTGCCTGCACCTCGTAGTTGATCGGCTGCTCCGCCGCCGGATCGCCGATCCAGGTCGAGGGCGCCCAACTGAGGGTGAGCTGGTGCGGCTCGTTGGCTACCACCACCGGGCTGCCGGGGGTGCTGATGGCCGGGCCGTCCGCGCTCGCGGCGTTGACGGCGAGCAGGCTCGCCAGCGCGGCGAGGGCGACGACGGCGGTGACGCGGCGAGCGGACATGCTGCGAACGCTAGGGCGACTTCCTCGAAAAGGATAGGAAAGTGTCAATATGTGGGCTAGAATTCGCCACCGCGTAGTCGATCACCCGGTGTTGCCGCCCCGCGAACACGAGGCGGCAACACCCTTGGCTGGTCAGCTCACGAGCCACCCTGCCGTTGAATTCGCCCGTCGCCGGAAACCTTGGCTCGACCCAGGTCGCGCTCGGTGCCAGCGGAGCCGGTCGCGGTGCGGCGGTGACGTTGGTCAGGCGAGTGCTCCACGGGCGAACCCTGGCGGCCCCGAGCGCCGCTGCCCGGATGCCGCCGACCTCGCGCCGACTCGCCACCGCTGTCGTGTTTGTTCTGCTTGTGGCTACCCATGCACTGCGCGTACCCGGTCGTCGGGCGGCTAGTCCGTCCGGCCTCACGGATTCCAGTAGACGAGGACTCTGGCCTGGTCGAAGCGTCGTTCCTTCAGGTCGGCACGTTGGATCACCCAGTGGATGCTCGCGCCGCCTTGTCTCCCGCCATGGAACTCGGCAAGCACAACCCAGTCACCATGGTCGGCTGGCCCGTCAACCCCTCGCACCGACCCGTCCTGGCCGGGCCGGCCGGAGGGGTTGGCGCCCAACCACGCGGGGTTGAAACCGTTGCAGTCAGTGCCGTAGCCACCCAACAGCAGCGGCGTAGTCCAGCCTCCGTAAGAGAACGGGCCGTCCGGCACGTCGTCCAGGACCTTCTTCCACACCTCGGTCAGCTCTTCGAACGGGGGATCTCCCGGCAGCGGCGGAGACCACGGGGGCCCCGGGATCGTCTTGACGTAGGGCAGCGAGATGTCGACAGTGAGGTGCAGATCGCCCTGCCCGATCTCCGTGTAGACCTCGGCGAACTCCTCGTCGTCCGGAGGGAAGTCAGCCGGATACCGCTCTCGCTCCTCGACCGCCACGCCTGCCGGCACGTACCTGACCTCGCCCCAGCCGCTTTCCTCGGGCCAGCCGAACAGCAGCAGTTGGCCGTCGGACGGTAGTGGAAGGTCGGTCACGTCTGCCGGAAGAGCAGCGCAGTCGATGGTGGCGATCAAGGGATACTCGGGGTCCTCGGCGTCGGCCGGAAGCATCAAGGGTCCACGGATGGCGCCCACGACGGGCCCGTCACCCCCCTGTGTCATGAAGGCGGACGGGCGGGCGAGCTCCAGCCAGCGCTCCACGTCGGCAGCGGGGATGCCGCGGCGGAGCGCCTCGGCGCGGACCTGATCGATGATTTTCACGTTTCGGGGAAGCACGGGAGCACCGTAGATCAACCGTGCGACGTTCCTCGATCCCGCAGCGATGCGGTGTCGCTGTTGGCGGCCCAGTAGGCAGGCACCATGCAGTCGATACCGCGATTTGCCGTCGGCGGGCGGTATGCGGGAGCGCCCGACCATAGCGTCCGAACCACGGAGTTCCGCGAGCGCGCGATCTGGGGAGGCGACCATGCAGGCGGCCGAGGGTGTGGTGTTACCGGGGGAGCGGGCTCCGGTCAGAGTCAACATGGACAGGTGGCGGGCGGGGCTACCACCGGACGCGTGGCCCGACCCCCTGCCGACGAGCGGGGAGATTTGGCGGCGCGACGTCTTCGCGGTCGCCGAGGCATACCGGGCCGGCTCCGCGAGCCCACGGCAACTGCTGACCGCCGTGCTGGTCTGGGCTTACGGACCCATCGGGTACGGCCCGTGGCGCGCCACGAGGTCACTCGACGCCGACCCGGAGGGCAAACGCCTGGCGTACGCGCTGGAAGCTGTGTCCACGCCAGCGCCGGACGAGGGCGCGCTGTGCACGGCGTACCGCCGCTTCGGCGACCCCGACCACGCTCGCCTGCCCTGGTTGGGGCCGGGCCTGTTCACGAAGGTCCTCTACTTCGTCGGCTACCGGCGCGGGGTGGGCGGTGTGCAGCCCCTGATCCTCGACCGGGTCGTGGCCGGCCTGCTCCCCGCCGAGGCGGGTGTCGGTCGGCGCAACGGCTGGTCGTCCGAGGAGTGGCTGGCATACCTGCGGTGGGCGGCCGAGCAGGCCCGGGCGAGGGCGGTCGAGGCGGACGAGGTGGAGATGGCGTTGCTGGCGGCGGGTGATGGGCTATCGCGCCGTGCGGAGGCGGGCGTCGAGCGCGTCGAGGTCGGGGAGAAACCAGATGTGTCCACCCTGGTTCGACTCGTGCACCAGGGCGCGCAACGCGGAACTCTCCGCGAGCTGCGCTGAGATGTCGCCGACGACGGCCAGCCGCAGCCGGTAGTTGACGAACTTCTGCATCACGTCGCCGGCGAAGCGGGTGCCCAGCGAGAAGAAGCGTGCGTCGAGTCGGTTGGCCGGCACGGCGACCACCTGGGCGCCGAGGAACGCCGCCCCGATCAGGTCCAGCGCGTCCTGCTCGGTGGTCAGTGGCGGGCCGTCGGGGTCACAGACCAGCACCGGCACCCCGGCGCGTTCCTGGATCTCGTCAGGCATCGTGGACCTCCCGGTCGAGCAAGCCGTTGTCGGCGTTGAGCACGGCGTCGAGCAGGTGCAGCAACTCGGCGGTGGAGGCCGGGTCACCCAGCACGATGATCTTCATGCGGTTGCGTTGCTCGTCGTACACCGTCTGCACCCGCAGCGGGTTGGCCTGGTCGTGGCCGGTGTTGGCGCTGGTGAGCACGAGCGTGCCGAGCCGGTCGGCGGCGGCTCTGTCGACGCCGTCGATCTGGACGATGCTCGACACCTCCGCCTGCCGGGCGACGCTGGGCGCGACCGGGGCCTGACCGGTGAGCGCATCGAGATCACTGGCGGCGATCCGGTACTGCTTGCCGATCCGCACCGCGCGCAACCGGCCCGAGCGGATATAGCTGCGCACCGTCCGCACGTGCAGCCCAAGCCGGTCGGCGACCTGCTCAACAGAGTACATGTCTTCCGTCATCCTTCCCCATCCTACTCGGATAGGGAAGGTTAGGGACAGGTGGGTGCGCCTTCAAGATCAAGAAAGAGGGTCGGCCGGCTAACTCGCTCGCGCTGTCGGACTGTTCCAGTACCGTCTGGAAACCATGGACGCGCGGCGCGGCGACGCCATCATCGGGCGGGATCACCCCGCAGGTCTGCTGCGCGCCGAATTTGACCGCGCCGCCACCAGCCACGGCGGTCTGGTCCTGGTCACCGGTGAGCCGGGCATCGGCAAGACGACCCTCGTCACGTCGGCCGCCCGGGAGGCCCGGCAACGCGGCGCGCTGGTGCTCGGCGCCGCCTGCTGGGATTCCGACAGCGCACCCGGCTACTGGCCGTGGGTGCAGGTGCTGCGCGGCCTGCGGCGCTCCGCCGACGACTGGGCGGTGGCACGGCCGGACGCTGAGCCGGCCCTCGCGGCACTGCTCGGCGAGGCCGACCCCAGCAAGCAGCAGGCCGACCGGCTCACCAGCTGGGCCGGCGTCGACACGGACAGCGCCGACCAGGAAGAGTTCGCGCTGTACGACGCGGTGACCGCCGCGCTGGTCGCGGTCTCCCAGCAGCGGCCGGTCGTGGTCGTCCTCGACGACCTGCACTGGGCCGACCCGGCCTCACTGCGGTTGCTGAGCTTCGCCGCCCAGCACACCTGGTTCGAGCGGTTGCTGCTGGTCGGCACCTACCGCGACGCGGAGGTCGAGTCGGGCGAGCACCCGCTGCGCCCCCTGCTGATGCCGCTGGTCGCGAAGGCCACCACGATCACCCTCACCGGCCTCGCCCGCGACGAGGTGGCCGCGCTGATGGCACGCACCGCCGGGCGGGAACCCGACGCCGACCTCGTCGACGAGGTGCACCGGCGCACCGGTGGCAACCCGTTCTTCATCGAGCAGACCGCCAGGCTGTGGCACGCCGACGACGCGGCCGGCACGATCGCACCCGGCGTACGGGAAGCGGTGCGCCGCCGCCTGGCCCAGTTGCCGCCGGCCGTGGTCGAGGCGCTCACCGTCGCGGCCGTGCTGGGGCGCGAGTTCCACCGCCAGGTCCTGGCGGCCTGCGGCGCCGCCCCGGTGGCGCAGGCCGACCGGCTGCTCGACCGTGCGGTGACCGCCCGGCTGGTGGTCGCCCGGGGCGGCGGCCGGTTCGTCTTCGCCCATGACCTGGTCCGGGAGACCATCTACGACGGGCTGTCCCCCGACGAGCGGCAGGCGCGGCACGGCGCGGTCGTCCGGGCGGTCGACGACCTGCGGGAGCTCACCGATCAGCTGGTCCCGGCCGACCTCGCCCGCCACGCCTACCTCGCCGGCCCCGCACTCGACCGCGCGCGGGCGGCCACGCTGCTGGTCGCCGCCGGGCGGGACGCGTTCGTCCGGCTGGCCGCCGACGAGGCGGCGGTGCACTTCCGCCGGGCGCTGGAGGTCGTCGAGGACCGGGAGCAACGCGTACGGATCCTGATCGAGTTCGGCGAGGCGCAATATCACCACGCCGGCCGGGAGGAGTCCGCCGCACTGCTCGCCGAGGCCGGGGCGTTGGCTCGCACACTCGACGACCCGGTGCTGCTGGCCCGCGTCGCCCTCATCGTGAACCGGGCCCGCCAGGTGGAGGCCATTCAGCCGATCGACGCGGCGGAGTTGGTGCGCGACGCGTACCGGAAGCTGATCGGCGAACCGGACGCCGACGCGTCGGTCGGCGCGCTGGTCGCCGACCTGATCACCGCCACTGAGACGATCGCCCGGCGAGGGCAGGACGACGAGGCGTTGACGTTCAGCCTCTGGGCCCGCCACGACACCACCTGGGGGTTGGGCACCGCGGCGGCCCGCGCCGCGCTGACCGCCGAGATCCGGGACGTGGCCCGCCGCACGGGAGACCGGGAGACCGAGCTGTGGGCCACCTCGCTGCGCTGGGTGGCGCTACTGGAGTTGGGCGATCCGCACTTCAACGAGGAGCTCACCACCTTCGTCGGCGCGGACCGGCACGGCGACCTCAGCCGGCACCAGATTTCGGCGGCCATCGACAGCGGGATCATCGCGGCTTTCCGGGGTGACTTCGCCGAGGCCGACGAGCGGTTCGCCGTCCTCAGCGACTTCTCCGACCCGGGCCATGCCGAGTTCGGGTTCATGGGCCATCACCTGCGCTGGTCCCGGGCGCTGCTCCAGGGCCGGTTCGCCGAGGCCGACGCCCTGCTGGACGCGCTGGCCCCGATCGACTACCCGTATCAGGAGTTGCTGCGGGCGATCACCGCCGCGGAGCGGGGCGACGGCGAGACGGCGGTCCGGCTGACCGCCGGCATCGAGGCCGCCGCCATCCGCTACCCGCGCCCGGTGTCGCCGATTTGGCTACGGTTACGCGCGCAGGCCGCCGCCGCGTCCGCCGACCCGCAGCGCTGCGACGACGCACGGGCCGCACTCGCCCCGCACCGGGGAGAGTGGATGGTGGCGCTCTTCGGCTGCGACGTCAGCGGCCCGGTCGACCACTGGCTGGCAATGATCGACGCCGCCCAGCAACGCTGGGACGACGCCATCGCCGGCTTCACCGCCGCCCGTGAGTCCGCCGACCGGCTGGGTGCCCGTACCTGGTCGCTCATCGCGCGTGCCGGCCTCGTGAACGCCCTCGCCGGCCGGGGCCACCCGGGCGACGCCGCGACACTCGCCGCGCTGCGCGCCACCACCGTTCAACAGGCAACGGCTCTGGGCATGACGCAGGTGCTGCACCGGCTCGCCGAACCGGCCCCCACCGAAGCGGCCGAGCAGACCGCCACCGCACGCCAGGCCGTCGCGCCGGGCCAGGCCGTCGCACCGGCCGCAGCCGCCGGGCCAGGCCAGGGTGCCGCGCCGGGCCAGGGTGCCGCGCCGGGCCAGGCCGTCGGGGCGGCCAACGCCGGGCCAGGCCAGGCTTTCGCGCCCCGTCAGGCCACGGCGGTCGCGCCAGCCGGCGAGGGGTACGAGTTCCGGCGCGACGGGCCGGTCTGGCAACTCGCGTACGCCGGTGTCGTGGTGCACCTGCCCGACGCCAAAGGGCTGCACGACCTGCACCTGCTGCTCAGCCGGCCGGGCAGCGACGTCCCCGCCGTGGAGTTGCTCGACCCGGCTGCCGGGCCGGAGCTTGTCGCCGCCCGGCGGATGGGCGCCGACCCGGTCCTCGACGACGAGGCGAAGGCCCGCTACCGGCGGCACCTGGCACGCCTCGACGAGGAGATCGACCGGGCCGCCGCCCGCGACGACGACCGGAAGGTGGCCGCGTTGGACGCCGAGCGGGGTGCGTTGCTCGACGAGCTACGTGCCGCAGCGGGGCTGGCCGGTCGGAGCCGCCGCCTGGGCGACGAGGCCGAGCGGGCCCGTAAGACGGTGACCGCGCGAATCAGGGACTCACTGCGCAAGCTCGACGAGCGGCACCCGGCCCTCGCCGGCCACCTGCGCGAGGCCGTCTCGACCGGCAGCACCTGCCGTTACCTGCCGCCCGAGCCGCTGCGCTGGCGGCTCTGAACCCATGGCCGGCGCGTCGGTTGGTCAGCGCCGGCCATGGGTTCGGCTCAGTCCTTGAGGTCGGGGCTGGGGTCCAGGACCCGGGCGAGCCAGTCGGTCTGGGCGCGCCGTGCTGCGGCCGACACGCGGACCTCGGGGAACAGCGCCGAGAATCCGTGGAAGCCCCCGGCCCACAGGTGCAACTCGGCCTGGCCACCGGCGGCCCAGATCCGGGTCGCGTAGCTGACGTCCTCGTCGCGAAAGACCTCGGCGGTCCCGGCGTCGATGTACGTGGTCGGCAGACCGGACAGGTCGTCCGCCAGCGCGGGTGAGACGTACGCGGAGACGTTCTGGTCGGTGTGCCCGCCGAGGACGCTGCGCCACCCGAACTCGTTCATCTCCCGGGTCCACACGCCGTCCAGCCAGCTGTACTGACGGCTGGAGATGGTGTCGTTGCGGTGGTCGAGCATGGGGCACGACAGCAACTGCGCGGCGATGGTCGGGGTGTTGCGGTCGCGAGCCATCAGCGTGACTCCTGCCGCCAGGCCACCCCCGGCGCTGGCGCCGGCCACGACGATGCGAGCCGGGTCGATGCCGAGGTCCACGGCGTTCTCAGCGACCCAGAGCAGGCCCTGGTAGCAGTCGTCGACCAGCGTCGTACCGGTTGCCTCCGGCGCCAGCCGGTAGTCCACAGTGATCACGACGGCGCCGAACCGGTCGAGCCATTCCAGCGGGACATCTATGTTCGAGAAGCGGTCGCCCCACATCATCCCGCCGCCGTGGATCCAGTAGACGCAGGGTGCGCCGGCGGCGCGATCGGTGGGACTGAGGATGGACAGCGGGATCGGCGTTCCGTCACTGGCGGGAACGGTGACCTCGCGCCGCTCGACCGCACGGCCTTCCAGCTGGCTGTCGAGCGACGGTTGGGGGAAGTGGCGCAGCTGCTCGATCACCTCGGGGCCGAGGGGCGGCATCGACGGCAGTTCGGCCAGGGGTACGAGCAACTCGGGGTCGATGCTCGGTCGGGGGAGGTTCATCACGGATCCTTTCGCTGAAACGGTCAGGGGCGCGGTCGGTGCGGTCGCCGGTTCAGAAGGTCGCCTTGCCGCCGACCGGCACCGCGTCGGTGTACGCCGAGTCGCCGGCCAGCAGCGGCTGAAGCTTCGCGACGAGGGCCTGCGCCTGCTCGCCGGCGAAGAACGCGCTGTGCGCCTCGGCGCTGGTCCAGCCTTCGATGACGTGGACGACGTCGCGGTCGGACGCCGAGCGGGCCACGAGGAAGACCACGCAGTCGTCGTGCGGCAGGGACGGTGCGTCGAGCAACAGCTGGATCAGCTCGTCCGCCTTGCCCGGCTGAGCGGTCATGGTGGCCTGGAACCCGTGGTGGACAGACATCGTGGAGACTCCCAATCGTTGAGCTGTGCTGCGCTCTTCAGGAAACTGACACTCCTATGGAAGCGCACCCACCAGCAAAAACGTTAGAAGGATGCTCGCCGGTCCTTGCCTGATCCTCTCGTTGTGGCGAGGATCGGTCCTGTGCTTCAATCGGCCCGTGGATCTCGACGAGCTGCGGGCACTGCTGGCCCGGCACGCCCGAACGGACATGAGCACCGCCATCGAGGGGGTGCTGATCTCCAAGGTCGACCAGCAGACGGCACCGACCACGTCGATGTCGGGCACCGTGCTGGCACTCATCGCTCAAGGCGCCAAACAGATGGCGCTGGGCGACCGCGTGTACGAGTACCGCGCGGGCCAGTACCTCGTCGCGTCGGTCGACCTGCCGGTCACCGGCCGCTTCACGCAGGCAAGCGCCGACGCGCCGGCTCTGGGGTTCGGGCTGGTGCTACACCCGGCCATGGTCGCGGAGCTGCTGCTGCAGGCGGCGCCCGGCGACCTTCCGCCGCTGGCCGGTCCAACGCCGTCGGGGCTGCTGGTCAGCGACGCTCCCGACGAGCTGGGCGACGCGGTGATCCGACTGCTTCGCCTGCTGGACCGACCCCGGGACGTCACGGTGCTCGCGCCCCTGATCAAGCGGGAGATCCTGTGGCGGCTGCTCACCGGGGAGCAGGGTGCGGCCGTACGGCAGCTCGGTCTGGCCGACAGCAGCCTCAGTCACATCGCCCGGGCGGTCCGGTGGATCCGTGACCACTACGCGCAGCCGTTCCGGGTGGAGGATCTGGCACGGCTGACCGGAATGAGCGTGTCGGCGTTCTATCGCAACTTCCAGGCAGTGACCGCGATGAGTCCGATCCAGTTCCAGAAGCAGATCCGACTGCAGGAGGCGCGGCTCCTGCTCGCCACGCATCCCAACGACGTCACCGGGGTGGGCATCCGAGTCGGCTACGAGAGCGCGTCGCAGTTCAGCCGCGAATATCGTCGCCAGTTCGGCGCGCCTCCCAGCCAGGACGCCACCCGCCTGCGGGGCACCATCCGAGCCGAGGTGCCAGCGGTCGTCTGACCGTCAGCGTTCACCTGGGCGCCCAGACGACAGCCGACGAGCACCGCCACAGCCGTGGCGGCGCCCGTCGAACGGGTCGTGGCCGGGTCAGCGGCGGTTGTACCTGTGCATGGTCAGGGTGCCGAAGACGACCAGGAAGCCGGCGCTCCAGACCAGCAACCACATGGTGGCCGACGGGTCCGAATCGCCGCTCATCGCCCCACGGATAGCCGCGACCAGCTGCGTCACCGGGTTGACCTTCACGAACGCCTGGAGCCAGCCGGGCATCGTGCTCGGGTCGACGAAGACGTTGCTCAGGAACGTCAGCGGGAACAGCACCATCATGCTGACGCCCATCACCGACTTCTCGCTGCGCAGGATCAGCCCGAAGAACGTCCACACCCAGGAGAAGGCGAACGAGAAGACCACCAGCAGCCCGATCCCGACGGCCACGCCGACGACCCCGCCCGCGGGCCGGAAGCCGAGCGCCAGCCCCAGGCCCAGGATCACCAGGGCGGCGAGGATGTAGCGCAGCACGTCGCCGAAGATCATGCCGACCAGGGCGGACGGACGCCAGACGGGCAGCGTCCGGAACCGGTCGAAGATGCCCTTCTCGATGTCGGTGTTGAGGCCGACGCCGGTGTACATGGTGATCATCACGACGCTGGTCACCATGATGCCGGGCAGGAAGAACTGCAGATATTCGCGCGGGCTGCCGGCGAGGGCGCCACCGAACAGGTACGTGAACATCAGCACCATGATGATCGGGAACGCGGTGACGTCGAAGAGCTGCTCCGGCACGTGTTTGATCTTCAGCATGGCCCGCCAGCCGAAGGTGAGCGACGCGCCCAGCGCGCTGGGTCGGGGCGGTCGGGTGCCGGGCGCGAGCACTGTCGCCAGCGCGTCGGCGGACGGCACATAGACGGACGGCGCCCGGTCGGTCGTGGTGGTCGTGGTGTCGCTCATCGGGCTGCCTCCAGCTCGTTGTCGGGCTCGCCGGCCGGCACGACGGGGTGATCGGTCAGGGACAGGAAGACCTCGTCGAGGCTCGGCTGGCCAAGGGAGAAGTTGTCCACGACGATGCCGGCGCGGGCCAGCTCGCCGAGCGCGCGCGAGGCCTGGGCGCTGGCATCGAGGTCGGTGCCGGCCTCACCGACGCGGGCGGTCAACGCCACCGGGTCGGCGGCGAGCTGCACCGGCACGCCGAGCGCCTCCCGGAGCACCCTCTCCGCCTCCGGCCGCTGGCCGGGATCGCGCAGTCGCAGGTGGACAGTGCCGGAGCCGATCGACGACTTCAACTCACCCGGGGTGCCCTCCGCGATCACCCGGCCGTGGTCGACGACCGCGATCCGACCGGCGAGCTGGTCGGCCTCGTCGAGGTACTGGGTTGTCAGCAGCACCGTGGTGCCGTGCGACACCACCGCCCGGACGATCTCCCACACCTGGTTGCGGCTGCGGGGGTCGAGGCCGGTCGTCGGCTCGTCGAGGAAGAGCAGGTCGGGCGTGTTCAGGATGCTGGCGGCGATGTCGATGCGCCGCCGCATCCCACCCGAGTACTTCTTCACCTGGCGGTCGCTCGCCTCGGTCAGTCCGAACGCGGCGAGCAGGGCCGCCGCGCGCTCCCGGGCGGCCGGCTTGCGCAGACCGAGCAGGCGGGCGAGGAGCACCAGGTTCTCCGTACCGGTCAGGTCCTCGTCGACCGAGGCGTACTGGCCGGTGAGACTGACCCGGGACCGGACCTTGTCGGCCTCGGTGACCACGTCGTGGCCGAAGACCCGGGCCGAACCGCCGTCGGGGCGCAGCAACGTCGCGAGCACCCGGACCGCTGTGGTCTTGCCCGCCCCGTTGGGGCCGAGCAGACCGTAGACGGTGCCGGCGGGCACCTGAAGGTCGATCCCGGCCAACGCCCGGGTGTCCCCGAACGAGCGGGTGAGCCCCTCGGCCTCGATGGCCAGGCCGGTGGTGCGTCTACTCATGATCCTTACCTTTCGTGTTGGACGTGTTCAGGAGACGTACGGTCGAGCCGCCCGGGCGTCGCGCAGGGCCAGACCCCACCAGCGGAGCTGGTCGAGCAGGACGCTGGCGTCCCGGCGTAGCTCGTCGGTGCACTGCGGTGTCGGCTCGCCGCCGAGCAGGTCGATCCCGACGACGTCACGCACCGTCATCGCGTGCAGCGCCGTGAAGACGGTGCGGAGCTGGTCGACCGCGTACCGGCCGGTGGACCGACAGCCGTACGACACGAAGCCGACCGGTTTGGCCTGCCACTCGTCGTACGCGTAGTCGATGGCTTGTTTCAGCGGTGCGGGGAAGCTGTGGTTGTACTCGGGGGTGACCACGACGAACGCGTCCGCTCGACCCACCTCGCGGACGAACGCCCGGATCGACGCGGTCGGTTCGGCGGGGTAGCTGGCCGGGAAGTCGTACTCGGTCAGGTCAACGACGGTCACCGCCAGGTCGTCGTGCCGCGCGGCCTGTTCGGTGAACCAGCTGGTGACCCGGTCGCCGGCCCGCCCCTCCCGGGTGCTGCCGATGATCACGGCGATCCTGAGCGGTGTCATCATCCCCCCTCCCGAGTGATCGGTTCCACCTCTTCGGCGCGAGAAAGCAGCACGCCGCCCGCTAGATCGGATCTAGCGGGCGGCGTTTCTGGGCGGAATGTCAGTGGGGTCGGCTTGACTGTGGTCGACGGACAGGGGAGTGGGCATGGCACAGGTACGCATCGCACCGTGGGACGAGGACGACCTCGACCTGCTGCGGGAGCTCAACTCACCGGACACCCGCAAGCACACGGGCGGCCCCGAGACCGACGAGCAGGTGCTCGCCCGGCACGACCGGTACGTGCACTTCGCCGGGACCGGGCAGGGCGCGATGTTCACGCTGGTGCTGCCGGACGGCGTGCGGGCCGGCAGTGTCGGCTACTGGGGCCGCGACTGGCACGACCAACCGGTGTACGAGCTGGGCTGGGCGGTGCTGCCCTCTTACCGGGGGCAGGGGCTGGCGACCGTCGCGGTGCGGGCGGTCATCGACGTGTTGCGCGCTCGGCAGGACCGGCGCTACGCCCACGCCTACCCCTCGGTCGACAATCCCGCCTCGAACGCGGTCTGCCGCAAGGCCGGTTTCACACTGCTCGGCGAGACGGACTTCGAATACCCGCCGGGGCAACTGATGCGCGCCAACGACTGGCAACTCGACCTGACCGCCCCACCGACCGCAAGCTGAGGTCGGCGGGGCGGCCGGTGACCGGTCACCAGGTGGTGTCGAGGCGGTGCCGTTGCTCGGCGGTCAGCTCCAGCTCGACAGCTGCCAGGCTCTCCTCCAGTTGCGCCACCGACGAGGCGCCCACCAGCGGAATGGACGGCAGCACACCGCCCAGCAGCCAGGCGAGCACCACCTGGTTGACCGTCGCGCCGCTCTGCCCGGCCACCTCCCGCAGCGCGGCCAGTCGCCGGGGCGCGCTCGGCAGGTCGTACGCCGAGCTGAGCGGCTTGTCCGCCCGGGTGAACGCCCCCTTGAGCAGCGGCGAGTACGCCACCAGGGTCAAGTCGGGCTCGGCACGCAGGTAGCTGAGCAGGTCACCGCTGACGCCGCCCGGCTCGCCGTCCGGGTCCAACTCGCTGACCAGGTCGGTGCGGTTCGGCAGGTAACTGCGCTGGTACTGGAGCACCTCGTACCCCGGCAGGCCTGCGACGGCGGCCAACGCCCGGGCCCGCTCCACCCGCCAGGCCCGGTGGTTGCTGGCACCCAGCAGACCCACCGTGCCCTCGGCGACCAGTTCGGCGAAGCCCTCCACGGTCTCCTGGAGCGGCACGGTCCGGTCCTCGATGTGTGCGTAGAGCAGGTCCAGTCGCTCCACCCCGAGCCGTTCCCGGCTGCGCTCCGCGGACTCGCGGATCACCTTGGCGGAAAGGCCCTCCGCGTTGTCCAGGTAGCTGGTCCCCGGGGCCAGCGGTCGAGCGCCCAGCTTGGTGGCGATGACGATCTCGGCACCGACGCCCCGGCTGCGCCGCCACCGGCCGAGCAGTTCCTCGCTCTGGCCGCCCTGCCCGCCGTCCACCCAGAACGCGTAGTTGTCCGACGTGTCGATGAACGTGCCACCGGCCTCGACGTAACGGTCGAGGATCGCGTACGAGGTGGCCTCGTCGGTGGCGCTGCCGAAGAGCATCGCGCCGAGGCTCAGCACGCTGACCTCGCGCCGGGTCGCCGGGTCAGCGCCGATCGTGCGGTACCGCATGGGGATCTCCTCTCGTGCGCCCTACCGGTGGGCGCACGGGTCACCCTGCCGGCTGGAGCGCACTCCAGGTCAAGCGCGGCACCTCACCCCGGTTCGCCCGGCTCTGGGCCGAGCACGACGTCGAGGAACGCCGACCGATCGTCAAGCGGGTGCCGCACCCCGAGCTGGGGCCGTTGGAGTTCGCGTGCCGCGTCCTGCTGGTGCCGGAGACCGACCAGCGGATGATCGTCTACGTCCCCGAGCCCGGATCGCCGACCCACGCGGTGTTCCGCCGGATCGCCGAGCGCGTCGGCTCCTGAGCGCCGGGGAACAGCGTGATTGACCCGCCGGGAACAGCGTGATGCCTCAGGGTCATCAAGATGACTCTGAGGCATCACGCATTCAGGAGACCCGCCCGCCGAGCGGCGGGCTCAGGTCAGCGGGGGACGTAGGCGAAGGTGTCCGGGTTCGGGCCCTGCCGCCCGGCCTCGCCCTTGTTCAGCGCGGTGATCCGCTCCATCGCTGTGTCGTCCAGCTCGAAGTCGAAGATCCGGGTGTTCTCCTCGATCCGCTTCGGCGTGGTCGACTTCGGGAAGATGATGTCGCCACGCTGCACGTGCCAGCGGAGCACCACCTGCGCCGGGGTCCGGTCGAGCTGACCGGCGATGTCGACCACCGTCGGGTCGTCCAGCACCTTGCCCTGCGCGATGGGCGACCACGCCTCGGTGAGGATGTTGTGCTCGCGGCCGTAGGCGCGGACCTCGTCGTTGGTGAAGTACGGGTGTGCCTCGATCTGGTTGACCGCCGGCACGACGTCCGCCTCGGCGGCCAGCCGCTCCAGGTGCGCCACCTGGAAGTTCGACACGCCGATCGAGCGGGCGCGGCCGTCGCGCTGGAACTCCTCCAGCACCTTCCAGGTCGAGACGTAGTCGCCGTCGTACAGGGTCGGCAACGGCCAGTGGATCAGGAACAGGTCGATGTAGTCCATCTTCAGCGCCGCGAGCGTCGAGTCGAACGCCTTGCGGGCGTCGTCGGGGCGGTGGAAGCCGTTGTTCAGCTTGCTGGTCACGTACACCGAACCCCGGTCGAGGCCGGACATCCGGATCGCCTCGCCGACCTCGGCCTCGTTGCCGTACATCTCGGCGGTGTCGATGTGCCGGTAGCCCGTCTCAAGGGCCGTGGTCACCGCCGCGACGGTGTCCTTCGGCTCGATCTGGAACACCCCGAAGCCGAGCTGCGGAATGGTGGTGCCGTCGTTCAGGCTGATGTCGGGAATGGTGATTGCCACTGCGGCTCCTTCGCGTCATCTTCGTTGCCTGTCATCCATACCCGGGTGGGCGGTCGGTGCACCGCCCAAACCGAGGTGACGAGCGCAACGCCGGGACGGTTCACCCGGTCGTGTCGAAGAGCACAGGCCAGGGCCGTGCCGCCGGCGGCACGGTTCCGGCCGACGCGGGTGGCGCGGGCTCGGAGTCGGCCAGCACCTCGGCGGCGAGCTGCCCGAACATCGACGCCGCCGGGTGCGCCGACCGGTCCGGCCAGGCCGCCGACGTCCGCTTGGCCAGCGGCGCGCCGGCGATCGGCCGCCAGGCGACGCGGGGTTCCCGTCGCGCCACCGTCGCCGGTTCCACGGCCACACCGCCGCCGGCCAGCACCAGGCCGAAGAGGAACTCCGGGTTGCGGGCGGGGCGCACCCGGGCCGGGCGCCAACCCTGCTGTCGGCACACGGCCAGCAGGTGGTCGTGCCAGCCGGGAGCGGTAGCCCGGGGCGCGGCCACCAGATCTAGACCGGCCAGCGACGCGAGCGCCACCTCCCGGTCGCGGGCCAGCGGCGAGGTGCGGGGCAGCAACACCCCCAGGGGTACGTCGACCGGGGCGCCGAAGCGCAGCCCGTCCGCCGACACCGGGTGGTGCACGAGCCCCACGTCGAGGGTCCGCTCGGCGAGCATCCGCACCTGCTCGGCGGTCGTCAGCTCGTGCAGCTCCACGTCCAGGCCGGCTGCCCGGGTGGTGAGCCCGTCCAGCAGCGCGCGCAGCGTCACCGCGGGCGTCTCCGGTGGCACGCCGGCCCGGAGTACGCCCAGCTCACCGGCCCGGACCTGCCCCATCAGGTTGCGGAGCCGACCCTCACCCGCGAGCAGGTCCTCCGCCTCGCCGAGCAGCAGTTCACCGGCGGTGGTGAGGCGTACCTGGCGGCGGGACCGGTCGAACAACTCGACGGTCAGCTCCCGTTCCAGCCGCTGGATCGACTGGCTCAGGGGCGGCTGGGCCATCCCGAGCAGCTCCGCGGCCCGCCCGAAGTGCAGCTCGTGCGCGACCACCACGAAGTGCCGCAGGTGCCGGAGCAGATCCACGGCCGGACCCTACGCCAGCGCTGGCGTAGGGCCGCTGGATACCGTGCTGGCGTGGACGTCAGCGAGCGCATCGAGGCCATCTTCGCCGCCGTGGGGGTGACAGCCAGCCTGCACGTGGTGGACGTGGACGCCACCGACCCGACCCCCGGCGGCACCGCCGACGACGTTCCGGAGATCGGGGTGCGGGCCGACGACCAGGTGGTGATCGCCTCGATCTTCAAGGTCCTGCTGGTGCTGGAGTTCGCCCGGCAGGTCGAGGCCGGTCAACTGGACCCGACCGAACGGGTCCTGGTCACCGCCGACGACCGGCTCGGTGGGTGGGGTCTGGCCGGCTGCACCGACGACGCCGAGGTGTCGCTGCGCGACCTCGCGTACTTCGCCATGTCGGTCACCGACAACACCGCCGCCGACCTGCTGCTGCGCCGCGTCGGTCCGGACCTGCTGCCGATGCTCGCCGCCGAGCTGGGGCTGAGCCGTACCCGCGTCCTCGGCGGCCCTCGGGACCTGGTCGAGTTGATGCTCGCCGACGTGGGCGCACGCACGGAGGCGGAGTTCGCCCGGATCTTCCCCACGTTGCCGGAGGAACGGGTTCGGGCGATGCGGGTCTTCGACCCCGAGCACACCACCTCCAGCACCGCCCGGGAGATCACCCGGTTGCTCACCCTGATCTGGCGGGACGAGGCCGGGCCGCCTGCCGCCTGCGCGATGGTCCGCACCTGGATGGCCCGGCAGATCTTCTGGACCCGGCTGGCCGCCGGGTTCCCGCCGGGCGTCCGGGTCTCCGGAAAGACCGGCACCCTGCCCGGTCTGCACCTGGAGGCCGGGGTTGCCGAATATCCCGACGGCGGCCGGTATGCGATCGCCGTCTTCGCCCGTGCCGACCGGTTGGCCTCGCGGCGGATCGACGTGGACCTGGCGATGGGGGAGGCCGCCCGGACGGCCGTCGAGGCGCTGCGCGGCGACTGATTTCGCACCCGCCGCAGCCTCGGCGCGTGGCCCCTGAGCTGGACCGATATCCGCTGGCGTATCGGAGTCGGTCGTCTTCGATCTTGGACCGGAGCCCGGTGGCGCTGGTTGGCTCGTGGTCGACCAACCGCCCGACCACGGGGAGTGGAACCGCATGCCCAGTCTCGACCGCCGACGTTTCCTGCGCGACACCGCCGCCACCACCGCCCTGGTGACCACCGGTGGGCTCGCCGCCGGCGCCGCCACCCCGGCCCACGCCGCGACGCCGGCCGCCGCACCCACCCCCACCGCCCGGCACAGGGGCGCGGTCAGCTTCCGCTGGTGGGGTACGGCCGGCTGGCGCGTCGACATCGCCGACCGCACCGTTCTCGTCGACCCGTTCCTCAGCCGGATCGACACCGGGCTGTTCACCGGCGCGTTCAGGACCGACACCCCGTTGACAGTGCGCGCCGACGCGATCGACCCGCGCGTCGAGAAGGCCACGACGGTGCTGGTCACGCACACCCACTGGGACCACTTCATGGACGTGCCGCACATCGCCAAGCGCACCGGCGCGCGGGTGTTCGGCACGCTGACCGCGTACCACCTGGGGTTGGCCTACGGGGTGCCGTCGACGCAGCTCAGCCCGGTCAAGGGTGGGGAGGTGCTGGACTTCGGGGACCACACCGTCGAGGTCGTCGGCTCGCTGCACAGCCGCAACCCGTCGTACTCCCTGGCCTTTCCGGGGGTGCGGGTGAGCCAGCCCGCGCAGCCGGCGACCATCGCGGACCTGCCGGAGGGCGACACGCTGGGCTACCTGCTGCGGGTCGACGGCGGGCCGTCGGTGTACTTCACCGGCGCCAGCGACGTCGCCGAGCGGAACCTCACCGGCCTGTCGCCCGACGTGGCGATGGTGGCCCTGCAGAACGCCACCACCACCGGCGACTACCTGCCGCGTCTGCTGGCCGGCCTCGACTATCCGAAGGTCGTGGTGCCGGTGCACTTCGACAACTTCGAGACGGCGCTTCAGAACCCGCCGCCGGTCGCCCCGACCGACCGCACCCGGTTGAACGACATGATCGCGGCCGTCCGCCGGATCTCGCCGCGCAGCCGGGTGCTGGTGCCCGAGTACGAGACCGCGTACCACTTCTGAGCAGCGTCGGTGGGGGTCGCCGAGCCGCGGCCCCCACCCTGGTCAGGCGGCGGTCATCTCCGCCAGGGCCCGAACCGACTTCCAGTTGCGGCTGGTCGACACCACGCCGAGCTTCTTCTCCAGGTACGCGTTGGTGAACTTCGACCGCCCGTAACCGCCGTCCACGAAGTGCAGGAAGACCTCCCGGCCGGTCACCGTGAACGACACGTTCTCCCCACCGGGCACGGTCAGCGCGTCCACCGTGGACTTCTTCGGCGGGGTGGCGAGGAAGGCCACCAGCAGCCTCGTCGGGTCGTCCTCCCGGTCGGCGTACGGGTTGCCGCCGGCCACCGCCGCCAGCTCCCGGCCACTGCGCACCAGCACCGGCACCGTCAACGCCAGCTCGTCGGCGAGGGCCCGCTCGATCCCGGCGGCCAGCTTCTCCGCGTCGCGCACGGTGCTGCCGAAGGCCACGTTGCCGCTCTGCAGGTACGTCTTGACGTCCTCGTGCCCGAGGTCGGCGACGATCCGACGCAGGTCGGCCATCGCCAGCCGGGTGGTGCCGACGTTGACCCCGCGCAGCAGGGCGACGTACCGGGTCATGGCTCCTCCTGGGTTCGCGGCCGACCGGCTCAGCGTAGGCCGCCCGGCCCCACCAGTCCCGTTTCGTACGCGACGATGACCAGTTGCGCCCGGTCGCGTACGGCCAGCTTGGTCAGCAGCCGCCCGACGTGCGTCTTGACGGTGGCCTGGCTGAGGTTGAGGTGCGTGGCCAGCTCCGCGTTGGACAGGCCCCGGGCGATCAGCGCGAGCACCTCCCGTTCCCGCTCGGTCACCCCGTCGAGCTGCCGGGGCAGCGGCCGGGTCGGCTCCGGCTGCCGGGCGAACTCGTCGATCAGCCGGCGGGTCACCGTCGGCGCGAGCAGCCCCTCACCGGCGGCGACCACCCGGATCCCGGTCAGCAGGTCCGCCGGTGGGGTGTCCTTGAGCAGGAAGCCGCTGGCGCCGGCGCGCAACGCCCCGTAGACGTACTCGTCCAGGTCGAACGTGGTCAGGATGATGACCCGGGTGCCGGCCGTCGCCGGGTCGGCGCAGATCCGCCGGGTCGCCTCGATGCCGTCCATCTCCGGCATCCGGATGTCCATCAGCACCACGTCCGGACGGTACCGTTCGGTCAACGCGACGGCTTCCACACCGGTGCCCGCCTCGCCGACAGTCGTGCAGTCTCCGGCGAGATCCACCAGCAGCCGGAAGCTGCCGCGCAGCAGCGCCTGGTCGTCGGCGATCAGCACCCGGATCACGTGGCCACCCGGTAGGGCAGGCTGGCCGTCACCGCGAAGCCGCCATCGGAGCGTGGTCCGGCCCGGAACTCCCCACCGTGCAACGCGACCCGTTCCCGCATGCCGATCAACCCGTGCCCCTCCCCGCCGATCAGCACCGGACGCCGACCGTCGTCGGTCACCTCCACCCGCACCTCGTCGGGGGTGACGGTCACCGTAGCCCGGCAGGCGGCCGGCGCCGCGTGCTTCACCACGTTGGTCACCGCCTCCTGCACGATCCGGTACACAGCGAGGCCCACCGACTCCGGGACCGCGCCGGCCGGTTCCTCCCGCCGGACGTCGAGCCGGACGTCGACACCGCCGATCGCCGCCTGCTGGGCGAGCACGGGCAACTCGTCCAGCCCGGGCGTCGGCGCGTACGGGGTGCCCTCCCGCAGGACGCCGAGCACCCGACGGACGTCGGTGAGCGCGGTGCGGCCGGTCTCCTCGATCACCCGCAGGGCGGCCCCCGCCTCCCGTGGGTCGGCCTCGGCGACGTGGTTGGCGACGGCCGCCTTCACCACGATGAGGCTCAGCGTGTGCGCCACCACGTCGTGCAGCTCACGGGCCACCCGCAGTCGTTCCTCGGTGGCGGCCTGACGGACCAGTTGGTCACTCTGCCGGCTGGCGAGGGCGCGTCGTTCCCGGAGCAGCCAGCCGATCACCCAGGCGGGCGCGATCATGACGGTGGCGTAGACGACGGCACCGGTGCGTGACCACAGATCGCCAGCGGTCAGCACCAGCGCGACGCTCACCAGGGCGAGACAACCGGCGGCACTGAGCAGCGAGCGGCGGGTGGTCGTCGACACGGCCACCGTGTAGAAGGACAGCCCGATGGCAACCGCCGGCGCGGCAGCGGCGAAGTTGGGGATCACGCCGGTGACCAGGGTTGCGGCGGTGCTGCCGCTGATCACGACGGCGACGGGGATCGGCCACCGTCGCCGGACGGCCAACGGCAGCCCGAGGACCATCCCGACGAGCACTGACACCCAGAGCGGCTCGCGTACGCCACCGTGCAGCGGCGACTCCAGCGCCGCGTACGGGCAGAGCAGCCCACCGACCGCCACGGCCAGCACGGCGTCCACGATGTACAGGTCCACCGGTCGCAGCCGCCGGGTCAGCAGGGGAGCGGTCACCTGCCAGACGGTAGCGGCCAGCCGGGTCGGCCGCGTCCACCCACGGGCGGTCATCCCGCAGGACGACGTACCGGCGGTTCCGGGCCCTCGCCTCCACCCGGGGGAGGGCTGGAAAGTGCCCGCGCCGGCACGACGCGCGGCACCCCGCGCACCGGGCACCGTGGCGGTCATGACCACAGACACGGTGACCCTGACGGGGCTGCGCGCGGTGTACGGCACCGGGACCCGGCGGGTGGCGGCGCTCGACGGTGTGACGACCAGCTTCGCGAGCGGCACCTTTACGGCGGTGATGGGCCCCTCGGGCTCGGGGAAGTCCACCCTGCTGCACTGCGCGGCGGGGCTGGACAGCCCGACCGAGGGGACCGTCACGATCGACGGGACCCGCCTCGACGACCTCGGCGAGGACGAGTTGACCCGGCTGCGGCGTGACCGGATCGGGTTCGTGTTCCAGGCGTTCAATCTGGTGTCCACGCTGACCGCCGCGCAGAACGTCGAGTTGCCGTTGCGCCTGGCCGGCCGCCGCCCGCCGGCTCGGGACGTCGTCGCCGCGCTCGACGCTGTCGGGTTGGCCGACCGGGCCGGACACCGGCCGAGTGAGCTGTCCGGCGGCGAGCAGCAGCGCGTCGCCGTGGCCCGCGCGTTGATCACCCGCCCGGCTGTGGTCTTCGCCGACGAGCCGACCGGGGCGCTGGACAGCGCGGCGTCCCGACAGGTGCTCCGACTGCTCCGTGGGCTCGTCGACGACCACGGGCAGACCGTCGTGATGGTGACCCACGATCCTGCCGCCGCCGCGTACGCCGATCGGGTCCTGCTGCTCGCCGACGGCCGCGTCGTCGACGAGCTGGAGGGCGGGATCACGGCGGCGGTGGTCGCCGCCCGGATCGCCGAACGGGAGACGGCTCCTGCGGAGACGGCCGCGGGGCCGTCGTGGTGAGCATCCGGCGGTCGGTCAGCGCGTTCGTGGCCGTGGCCATCGGGGTCACGCTGGTCGCGGCGGCCACCCTGCTCCTCGCCTCCGGGCGCCCACAGGTGCCGGACCGGCTCGCGCGGGCGGCGGTCGTGGTGCAGAGCCCCGAAGCGGGCGCGTCGGCCGACTCGTTCATGCCGACCCGGCCCTGGTCCGCCACCGCGACGGCGGGACTCGTCGGCCGGCTGGCCGCCCTGCCCGGTGTCGCGGCGGCGGTGCCGGACCGGACCTTCTATGCCCAGCCGCTCATCGACGGTCGACCCGCGGGCAGCGACACCCACGACGGGCACGGTTGGTCCAGCGCCCAGCTCGGTGGACTGCGCCTCACGGCCGGCGAGCCGCCGCGCAGGCCCGGCGAGGTGGTCGTCGGCCGCGCGCTCGGGCTGCGCACCGGCGCGCCGGTCACCCTGCTGACGGCTGTGGGTGCGGAGTCGTACACGGTCACCGGTCTGGTCGACGGGCCCGGCGTCCATGTCGCGGACGAGGTCGCCGCGACGCTCGCACCCGGCGTCCGGGCCATCGGGCTGGTGCTCACGGCGGACGCCGACCCCGAGTGGGTCGCCACGGCGGCTCGCGGAATCGTCGGCACCGACGGACGGGTGCTCACCGGAGACGCGCGTGGCGCGCTGGAGCCGCGCAACGACGCCCGCACCCGCTGGATCGGCATGCAGGTGCTCACCGCCACGGCGGCCCTCGCTGGCTTCGTCACGGTGTTCGTGGTCGCCTCCACCTTCGCGTTCACCATCGCGCAACGCCGCCGTGAGCTGGGCCTGCTGCGCGCCGTCGGCGCTACCGGGCGACAGGTCCGTCGCATGGTGTACGGCGAGGCGCTCGTCGTCGGCGCCTCGGGTGGGATCGTCGGCCTGCTGGTCGGCGGAGGGCTCGCGCCGCCGCTCGGTTGGCTTCTCGTCGACGCCGGCTTTGAACCATCGACCTTCCGGGTCACGTACGAGCCCTGGCCGGTGGCGCTCTCGCTCGTCGCCGGTCCGGTGATTTCGCTGTTGGCCGTCTGGTCGGCCTCCCGGCGGGCGGCGCGGGTTCGACCGTTGGAGGCGTTGCGCGAGGCGGCGGTGGAGCAGCGACCGATCGGGCGGCTGCGCGTCGCCACCGGCGCGCTGCTCGTCGCGGTGGGCGTCGCCCTCTGCGTCGGGACGGCGACAGCCGACGAGGCCCGCGTCGCTGGGCAGTACGCCCTGTACGCGGTGATGGCGCTGGTGGCCGGCGCAACAGTGCTCTCCCCGGCGGTGGTCGGGCCGGTGGTGCGACTGCTGCGGTCTCCGGTGCGGCGACGTGGTGGCGCGATCGGGATGCTGGTCCGGGGCGGGGCGTTGACCGCGACGCGGCGGACCGCGTCCACTGCCGCCCCGGTGCTGCTCACCGTCGCCTTCGCGGTGCTGGTGTCCGGGATGGTGCGGACCACCACCGCCGCCTACGCGGCAGGACGGGCGGACAACGTGAACGTCGGCTGGATCGTGCTGCCCGACCGGGCGCCCGGTCTGTCGGACCAGGCCGTCGCCGCGACCGGTGGCACCGCCCTCCTGCCGACCACTGTCTTCCGCACCGATCCCGGAACAGCGCCGGCGGACCGGCCGCTGACCGCGCTGGGTGTGGACCCGGCCGGCTTCGCCGCCGCGAACCGTGCGCTCACCGTCGTCGCCGGCTCGCTCGACGACCTGCGTGGTGACGACACCGTGGTGGTGACCGCCTCGGCGAACCTGCGGCCGTCCGAGCCGTATGCGGTGGTCTTCGCCGACGGGACGCTGGTGTCGTTGCGCGTCGTCGCCGTGGTCACCGACGCCTCGCTCCCCGGGGACCTGCTCGTGCCCAGGGCGGTGGTGCGTACGCACGACCCGTCGGCGTTGACGTCCACTGTGTACATCCGGGACCGGATCGCTCCTCCGGTCGGCGCGCGGATCGTCGACGTCGCCACCTGGGCGGCCGAGGCGGACGCCGCCGAGGACCGACTCGTCTGGCTCTTCACGCTGCTGCTGATCGGTGTGTCGGCCGGCTACGGTGCCATCGCGGTGGCGAACACGCTGCTGCTGGCCGCCGCCGGCCGGGCCGCGGATCTACGGCTGATCCGGATGGCCGGTGCGACCCGGCGACAGGTCGTCTGGCTGGTCACTGCCGAATCCGCACTGGTGGTGCTGATCGGTGCGCTGCTCGGTGGGGCTGTCGCCTTCGTCGGTCTGCTCAGCATCCGCGCCGGCCTCGCCGAGCAGGTCGGTGCCCCCGTCGACCTGGTGGTGCCGTGGTCGGTGGTCGCCGGGGTGGTGGGGCTGTGCCTGCTGCTCGCGGCGCTGGCGAGCGTGCTGCCGACGTGGCGGTCGCTGCGACACCGCCCCGCGCGGTCCTCGGTCGGGGTCGCCGGATGACCGCGTCCCCGCCCCCCGAGGAAGCGGCCGGGCCGCTACCGTCCAAGGATGCGATTCGCGCGTCCGGTCGGGCTGCTGCTCTCCGCCGCCGCCGTGGTGCTCTGGGCGTACGGCGTGACAGTGCTGCAACCGCTGACCGAGCCGATCGGCCCGTGGTCGGAGAGGCTGCCGGGCAACAACGCCTACTGGGCCCGCGACCTGCGGTTCATGGCGATCATGGCGGTGGCCGTCGGACTGGTGCTGGCCGGCCGGGGGCACCTGCGGTGGAGTCGGTCGGCGGTGCTGCTCGGCGGTTGCTGGGTCGCCGCCGACGTGGCGATCGACCGGGTCGACCCGATCGGTGTCCGGGCGACGGTGCTGCTCGCCGTCGGCGGTTGCGCCGTGCTCGGTGCGCTCGCGGGGACGTTGTGGTGGCGGGAGCGCGCCGTGCCGTCAGCCCAGGGCGGTGAGGCGCCGTCAGCCGTCGAGCGGAGGACGCTGACCGGCGCGGCCTGTGTGGCTGGGGTGTTGACGCTCGTGGCGGCCGGCATCGAGTCACCGACCGACCGGGAGCCGGAGCTGAACCAGGGCGCCCTGGCCACGGCGGCGCTGCTGGTCGTCCTGGCCGTCGGTGCAGCGTTGGCGGCGGCCCCGGCTCGTAGCCGGGCCCGCGTCGGGCTGGCTGCCGGCCTCGCCGTGGCGGCGTTGGTCGGCGTCGCGCTGGTCCGGGCCGTCGGGCCCGGCACGCGACTCCTGCCGGAGGCGGCCCTCGGTGCGGTGCTGCTCACCGGCGTCACCCTGCTGGCCTGGGACTGGCCGGGCGGTCGGCCGATCTGGCGGCACCACGCGCTGGCCGCCCTCGCCGCGTTGCTGGGTCCGGTGGCATTCCTGCTGGCCACCGCGATCTCCATGATGATCCTGCTGCCGATCGGGGCGACGTTCACCGAGCTGGCCGGCAACAGCCCGATCAACGCGGCCGACTCCGACCTGCTGGTCTCGCTGTGCGGGCTGCTCTCCGGGCTCGCGATGGCCCTGCTGCTGGCCCGGCCGGCGGTCATCGACCGCCGGTAGCTCACTCGACGACCGGCAGCACGACCTCGTTGCGGCGCAGGAACCACGGTTTCCACGGCGGGTCGAAGCGTGCGTACCGGATCGCGCCCGTGGGTTGCAGCCCGGCGGCGGTGACCGACCGGCCGAGCATGGTTGCCCGCTGGCTGAACGCCTGCTCCGTCCACCGGCCGGAGAAGCGCATGGCCGCGGCCAGTTGCGCCGGAATCTCGCGGATCCGCACCCGGGCGTCCACCGGCTCGGGCACTGTGGCGGCGGTGAAGGTGGCCGGCATCACGAACTGGAGCAGGTACGCGCCCGGCCACTCACCCTCCACCTGCACCATCGGCACCGTCATGGCGATCTTCTCCGAGCCGTCGGACGCGGACGTCGCCGGCGTGTTCGACCCGATCGGGTGCCGAGCCCGGTTGGCACCCGCGAGGTACGCGGCCAGCGGCCGGAACGCCTCGATCGGCGCCCTGGTGAACGACGCCTGGATCTGCATCTCGGCCACCAGGTGGGCCGGGTACCGACGCAGCTCGAAGCCGGGGTGTCGGGACACCACCCGGTACGGCTGCTGTTCGGTCATCGCGCGGCTCCCAGGGTCTGCTGGGACAGACGCTACCGCCCGTCCGGCTCCCGCTCGGCCGAAGTCGACTGCTCCGGCCCCGGGGCGACAGCTCGCGCGGTCAGCCGCCAGTACTGCCGCTTGCTGTCGTCGCGCAGCACCACACCGATCAGACCCAGCTCCCGGCGCAGCTCCCGGGCGTCGTCGCGGCGGTCCCGCTCGATCGCCCGAACGCGCGCGCGCAGCAGTGCGTCCGCGCCGGCGGGCAGGCCGGGCAGGTCGGGCACCCACAGCCGGTACGCCGACCGGTGCGGGTCGTCGTCCGCCCAACCCCAGCCGTGCGTCCGGAAGGCCGCAGCCAGTTGGCTGGCTGGCAGGTCCGTCGGCTCCCGGACGAGTTCCGCGCCGTCGGCGTCGAGCAGCACCAAATGCCCGTCGGTGAGGAAAACGACCCGGGCATCGACCCGTGCGACGGTCCGGTCCTGGTCGGAGCGGCGCAGCCGGACCTGCGCCGGGTCGACGGTGACGATCAGCCGCTCGGCGGTGCCGATCCCGGCGAGGACCAGGCCGCCCAGGACCCCCACCGCGATCGTGCCGGCGGTGGCCTGCGGCTCGGGCAGCCGGTCCAGCCACTCGATCAGATCGCCGAACGGCACCCAGGGCAGCCGGGCGAGCCAACCCGTCGTGGCCGCGAGGAGCCATCCCACGCCCGCGCCGAGCAGCGGAAAGCCGCCCCACATGACCGCCAGCTCCACCGGGCCGCCGCTGACCACGGTGCGTGGTCGGTAGCCGGCCATGTCCATGGTCAGGACACCTCGCGGCGGAGCGTCCGGAACAGCCCGGCGGCCAGCGGCAGGACCAGCCAGACCAGCAAGGACACCACGATCCGTCCCCACTGCTCCCCGGTGAGGGCGTCACTGCTGAACAGCGGTTCCATCGTCTTGCTGGTGTCCAGCCATTCGGAGGGGCCGCGCAGGGGCCGGACCATCTCGCCCAGCACTCCCCAGATGGTGGGCAGCAGGAAGTAGCCGACGATGGCCACCGGCGGGTTGAGCAGCAGCAGACCGAAGGCGGCGCCCATCAGCACGCTGGTGACCTGGAGGATCACCGCGTTCACGATCAGCGACCCGTCGAGCTGCCAGGTGCCGGCGCCGCCGATGGCGGAGGCCACCAGCGTCCCGATGGCGGCGAGGGCGAGGCTGGCCAGCACCGAAGCGAGTGCCGCCACCATGACCGCGACCAGCTTGGCGGTCACCACCCGCTCCCGGCGGGGCACCAGGGCGTACGTGGTGAGGGCGGTCCGTTGCGACCACTCGCTGGTGATCGAGAGGATGCCGAGCACGGGCAACAGCACCCCCACCGGCAGCAGCGAGGGGACGAAGAAGTTGGAGAACGTCTGGTCGGCGTCGTCCGCGTAGATCAACTGGAGGGTGACGACCACTGCGGCGATCAGGCCGATGGTGATCAGCAGCCAGCGGCCGGCCCGGGTGTCGACGAGTTTGCGCAGCTCCACGACGGTGAGCCGGAGCAGCGACGGTCGGCGTACCGGATTGTGCTGCTGGGGCGCGACGGCGCTCGCGGCGGGCGCGGTGGTGGTCATCGGACGGCCTCCTTGGTGGATTCGCCGGCGGTCAGGGTGAGGAAGAGTTGTTCGAGGCCACCGCCGCTGGCGGGGCGCAGCTCGGCCAGCGCGACGCCGGCATCGGCGGCGGCCTGGCCGACCGCCTCGGCGTCGGCCTGCACGAGCAGTCCTTCCGAGCTGTCGGCGGCGCTCAGCCCGGCCACCTCCAGCGCCTGGCGCAACGCCGCGCCGTCGCGGGCCCGGACCACAGTGCCGCCGCCGGCCAGCAGCTCGTTCTTGTTGCCCTGGGCCACGATCCGGCCACCCCCGATCACCACCAGCCGGTCCGCGACCGCCTCCACCTCGCGCAGCAGGTGGGAGGAGAGCAGCACCGTGCCGCCCCGGTCGGCGAAGTCGCGCAGCAGGCCGCGCATCCAGAAGATCCCCTCCGGGTCCAGGCCGTTCGCCGGCTCGTCGAGGATCAGCACCCGGGGGTCACCGAGCAGCGCATGCGCCAGGCCCAGGCGCTGGCGCATGCCCAACGAGTACGCCCGGACGCGGCGCTTCGCGGCCACCGCGTTCAACCCGACCAGGTCGAGCTTCGCGGCGACCTCGCGCCGGTCCAAACCCATGGTGTACGCGGACAGCGTCAACGCCTCGCGGCCGGTCCGCCCGGCGTGCTGAGCGGAGGCGTCCAGCAGCACCCCGACCTCGCGCCCCGGGTTGGGCAGCTCCCGGTAGGGGTGCCCGGAGACGGTGGCGCGGCCGGCGGTCGGCGCGGTTAGCCCGCAGATCATGCGCATGGTGGTCGACTTGCCGGCGCCGTTGGGGCCGAGGAAGCCGGTGACGGTCCCCGGCTCGCAGTGGAACGAGACGTCGTCCACCGCCGGGTGTGGCCCGTATCGCTTGGTGAGGTTCTCCACGGTGATCATGTGGTCGAGCCTGCCCGCGCCGCCCGGCCATCCGCTGCGGCCGCCGGTCGATGCCGTACCGACCTTGGTCGACCGGCGGGTCTCGACTTTGGTAGCTGGTCGTGGTGCCCTTCGGCTGCCTAGCATGGTGCCGTGACCAGCCTCGCCGTGCCGGAACACCCCTGGCTGCTGCCCGGGGCGCTGGCCGGCGCGACCAGCCCGGAGACGGCGACCCGCCGGCCCCGGCGGACCACCCGGGACTGGGCGGTCGACACCCTGGCCTTCCTGATCAGCCTGCTCTGGGTGCTGTACGCCACGGCGGACGCCCTGTCGCCCAACCCGGAGACGGCGGTCGCGCTGCCGCACGACTGGATGGTCGGCGTGGACGCGCTGATCGGGCTGGTCTGCTGCGGGCTGCTCTGGCTGCGGAGGCGGTGGCCGCTCGGGTTGATGGTGGCGACCCTGCCGTTGAACCTGTTCTCGATGGCCGCCTCCATCCCGCTGTTGATCTTCTACTTCACCGTGGTGGTGCACCGGCGGACCGCAGTCTCGGTGGCGGTGACCGGCGTCGGTCTCATCACCAACCTGGTCTACAGCTGGACTCGTCCGGATCCGGTCATGCCCTACTGGGCCACCGTCGCCTGGGGTGTGGTGATCACTCTCACCGTGCTGGCCTGGGGGATGTTCGTCCGGGCCCGACGGCAGTTGATCGTGTCGCTGCGGGATCGGGCCGAGCGGGCCGAAGCCGAGCAGCAGCTCCGGGTCGCCCAGGCCCGCCACCTCGAACGCACCCGGATCGCCCGGGAGATGCACGACGTGCTGGCCCACCGGATCTCGCTGCTCAGCCTGCACGCCGGGGCGCTGGAGTTCCGGCCGGACGCTCCCGCGGACGAGGTGGCCCGGGCCGCCGGGGTGATCCGGGGCAGCGCCCACGCCGCCCTTCAGGATCTGCGGGAGGTGATCGGGGTGCTCCGGGCCGAGAGCGACGACGGCGACTCCCCGGAGCCGCCGCAACCCACACTCGCCGACCTGCCAGCCCTGATCGCCGAATCGCGGGCAGCCGGGGTGCGCGTCAACGTCAGCGACAGCGTCGCCAGCCCGGGGGAGGTGCCGGCGGCGCTGGGCCGGGCCGCGTACCGGATCGTGCAGGAGGGGCTGACCAACGCCCGCAAGCACGCGGCCGGCGCGGCGGTCACCGTGGACGTCGCGGGCGGCCCGGGCAGCGGCCTGACCGTGGCGATCGGCAACCGCTGGCCGGTCGGCGCACCGGCCGGCGACGCTCTGCCCGGCGCCGGCACCGGCCTGGTCGGCATCAGCGAACGGGTCACCCTCGCCGGTGGCCGGCTCGCCTACGGTCGCGACGACGCAGGCGACTTCCGGCTGGCCGCCTGGCTGCCGTGGCCGTCGTGACCGGCCCTTCCGGCGTGGCCGGCCCTTCCGGCGCCGCCAACGCCTCCGGCGTGGCCGGCCCTTCCGGTGCTGCGGTGCCGCAGTCGGCAGTGTCGCCGGTGCGCGTGCTGATCGTGGACGACGACGCGCTGGTCCGGGCCGGGCTCTCGATGATCCTCGGCGGTCTGCCAGACCTGACCGTGGTGGGCGAGGCCGCCGATGGCGGTGAGGTCCCCGCCGCCGTCGCCGCGTACGCCCCGGACGTGGTGCTGATGGACATCCGGATGCCCCGGGTGGACGGGCTGACCGCCACCGAGGCCCTGCGTGCCCAGCCACACCCGCCGGAGGTGCTGGTGCTGACCACCTTCGACGCCGACGAACAGGTGCTGCGGGCGTTGCGCGCCGGGGCGGCCGGCTTCCTCCTCAAGGACACCCCGCCGGCGGAGATCGTGCACGCCGTGCGCCGGGTGGCGGCCGGTGAGGCGACCCTGTCCCCGACGGTGACCCGGACACTGATCGCCCACGTGACCGCCGCCACCCCCGGCCCGGCCGGCCCCGACCCGCGGCGGGAGCGGGCGCTGCGGTTGCTCACCGGGCTCAGTGAGCGGGAGCGGCAGGTGGCGGTCGCCCTGGGCCGCGGGCACACCAATGCGGAGATCGCGGGGGAGCTGTTCATGAGCGTGGCGACGGTGAAGGCGTACGTCTCCCGGCTGCTGACCCGGCTCGATCTCAACAACCGGGTCCAGGTGGCCCTGCTCGTGCACGACGCCGGCCTGGTCTGACGAGCCGTTCGCTGGGCCAGATGGCCAGGCATACCAACACGGATGAGGTTACACTCATTTTTGGTTGTTCCATTGTTGGTTGTCTCAGGAGTGATCGTGGATGGCTTTGTCGGACGGGACCGTGAACTCCACCTCCTCGGCGGCATGCTTTCTCGGGTGCAACGAGGTGGTCGTGCTGGTCGGCCTGGGCGGGCCCTTCTCATGCGCGGTCGCCGACGGGTAGGCAAGTCCCGACTGGTGGAGGAGTTCGTCGAGCGGGCCGACGTGCCGCATCTCTTCTTCACCGCCTCCGCGCAGCCGACCGTCGCAGCCGACCTCGCACTCTTCGTGGAAACGGCGGCCGCCTCGACGCTGCCGGGGGCACAGATCCTTCGTGAGCAGCAACCGCAGACGTGGGACGCCGCTCTGACCCTGCTCGCCGCCGCGCTGCCGTCCGACCGACCGAGCGTCGTCGTCCTGGACGAAATGCCGTACCTCATCGCGAGTGACCCGGGCTTCGAGGGAACGTTGCAGAAGGTCTTCGATCGCGAGTTGTCCCGGCGGCCCGTCCTGCTGATCTGCGTCGGCTCGGATCTGGCGATGATGGAGGCCCTGAACGACTACGGCCGGCCGTTCCACCAGCGAGCCACCGAGATGGTCATTCCGCCGCTGAGCCCAGCCGACGTCCGCGACATGCTCGACCTGTCCGCCGCTGACGCGTTCGACGCCTACCTGGTGTCCGGCGGTCTGCCGCTGATCCTCGACGAGTGGCCGAACGGCGCATCCGTCCACGACTATCTGAGCGAGGCGGTACGGGATCCGACCTCCGCCCTGCTGGTCAGCGGCGAGCGAGCGCTGGCGGCGGAGTTTCCGCCCCAGTCCCAGGCAGGGCTGGTGCTGCGGGCCATCGGCAGCGGTGAGCGGACCTTCTCGCTGATCTCCCGCGCCGCGGGGGATCTTCCACAGGCGTCCCTGAACCGCGCCCTGCGCCTGCTGGCCCAGAAGCGGGCCGTGGAGGTCGCCGTTCCGCTGTCGACCAAGCCGTCGCGGGAAACCCGCTATGCGGTGGCCGACCCGTACCTGCGCTTCTGGCTGTCATTCCTGGGACCTCACCTGTCCGAGATCGAGCGCGGGCGAGGTGACCTGACCCTGGATCGGATCGTCCGGTCGTGGGCGTCCTGGCGGGGACGGGCCATTGAACCTGTCGTCCGAGAGGCGCTGCGCCGGCTGAGCGGCGACCACCTGCCGGCGGAGGCAGCGGTGATCGGCAGCTACTGGACCCGGACCAACGACCCGGAGATCGACCTGGTTGGCGCCGACCGGGGGCCCGTCGCTCAGCGCATCAGTTTCGTCGGTTCGATCAAATGGCAGGAGAGCCGGCCCTTCGACGCGCATGACCTGGGTCGGCTGCTGCTGCATCGGTCCCGGCTGCCCGGTGCCGACGACGCGGTGCCGGCCGTTGCCGTATCGCGCAGCGGCACCGTCGTCGAGGGGATCCGAGTGCTGTCGCCGGAGGATCTGCTTACCGCGTACCAGAATTGAACTTTCGTCCGGTGCCGGCCGTACCCATGGCCGAGGATGTCGGTGCGGTGGGTCCGCCGTACCGCTGCCGAACTGCGGGAGGCCTGCCGTGCGAGTTGGTGAGCAGTCGACGGATCCCATCGATCAGGTACTGGGTGAGGTGCCGATGCCGGCATCGCTGACCCCGGAAGATGTCCGGCTTGCGGTGCGGGCGGTGGTCGTGCACACCGCCGAGGAGTGGCCCACCGGGCCGCTGTGCCGCAACGACGGCGCCTCGTACCCGTGCCGCCTGCACCGCTGGGGGCGACGGGTGTTGGAGACACACGGGCTCAACGAGCGCCAGATCGAGGCGTTGATCCGGCACGGAAATCCGTTCGTGCACGTACCGTTCCCGTTCACGGCGAACGGGCCGTCTCCCGCACGTCCCGCCGGTAGCCGGCCGGCGACGACCGGCTACCAGGCGCCGGCCGGGCGTACCGGTGGGTTGCCGGCGCGGCAGCAGGCCGCGCGGGTCGTCCCACCGGGTCTACGGCCCACCGCTGCTGGCCGGCCGGTGACTCCCCCCGTCACCGCGCCGCGCTGGCCCCGGGCGAGCTGAGCGCACCCCTCCGCCCACCCGACCCGGGCCGACGTCGCGCCCAACAGATGAGTCGGTCGTCGCCGGCTCAGATCCCGCAGTCCGGCGCGGACCAGTTCGTCGTGTTCGAGCTGTTGTCCCTGTTGTTCTCCCGACGCGAGTCGACGTGCACGTGGTCGTCGTGGTCCGGGTAACCCGGCCCGTAGATCCCGCTGAAGCCGTTGTTACGGGCGCCGCGGGCGACCTGGCACAGCGACGACGTCCGTGAGGTGACGTCGGCCGCGTTGCCGTACAGGTGCTGGCTGTCCGACGCGCCGCCGACCTGGTTGTTGCAGGCGCGGCTGCGGTATCCGCTGGACACGTTGAGCGGCTTGTCGCCGAGGCTCTTGCGCAGCGCCTCCAGCTTCCACATGGTGCGCAGCGCGTTCTGCTTGGTCTGGGCCGCCGACAGCGGACCGCCGCTCCAGCCACTTCCGCCGCACCCGTTGTCGAGTTCGTTGAAGCTGAAGTGCGCGGGTGTGCAGTCGTTGTCCTGGAGCTGGTACAGCTTCGCGTAGGTCTGCGGGCCGGCGACGCCGTCGGCGCGCAGCCCGTACGCCTGTTGGAACCGCTTGACCGCGGCGGCCGTCTTCGGTCCGTAGCGGCCGTCGTTCTCCACGATGTTCCGGTTGCCGGCCCAGCCGGCGACCCGGATCTGCAGCTGTCGGACGTCGTCGCCGGAGCGCCCCTGGGCCAGGGTGCGGTTCCACGTGTAGCAGCCGTCCGCATACGCCGCTGGCGCGGCGACCACCGCAGCGATCGCTGCCCCGGGCAACGCCAGGGCGAATGCGATGGCAGCACGCTTCAAGGTGTTTACGCGCACAGAAGTCCTCCCGATAGGAGAGCGAATGGGGTGGCCACGGGACATCGACCGAGAAGTCCCGCGATCTCCACCTTGACACTGATCGGTGTGGTTGGAGGCGATTAACGAGAATCGTCCTCACAATCTGCGGTCCCTGGGTATTGGCTGGGAATTAGGCTGATTTGCGAAACAACCATTGATCGCCGATCGGCTCTTGCGGGATCAAGCGCACCGAACGTCGCAATCTGCCACACCGAGGGTGATGTTCCCTGGCTGCTGGCGGCCGGTAACGTCAGCCTCGGGCTGCGGACTGGCGGAGGTGCACGTGGCACGCGGTGGCGTCTTCTGTGTCGAGGGTCAGTGGCACCGCGACCTCAACGAGCGGGGCTCCGTGCTGCCCACCCTTGAGCTGCTGGAGCGGCTCGGCAAGATCCGTTTCATCCACAAGGACGCGGCCACCCGCGACGAGTTGTTCTACTTCCTGGACCGTTGGCTGCTCAAGCAGTACGCGGACCACCGGGTCGGCTTCTTCGCCATGCACGGCGAACCGAGCCGGTTGTGCCTCACCGACTGGCAGTCCGTGGAGTTGAACGAGGTGGCCGACCTGATGGCCGGCCGGGCCGAGGGACGGCGACTCTATTTCGGCAGTTGCTCCGTCCTGCGGGCCTCCGACGCGGTGCTGCGCGAGTTCCTTGAGGTCACCGGAGCCGCTCTGATCTGCGGTTTCACCCGAGAAGTCGACTGGGTCGAATCGGCGGCTTTCGAAACCGTCCTCCTCGACGTGCTCGCGAACGGCCAGCGGCACAATGCCGCCGAGCTGCGAATGGGTTCGGCCCACTGGGCGCCGCTGGCGTCGTACCTCGGCTTTCGGGTGATCTACGCCAACGGCCGGGCCTGGCGCCCGTCCAGCCGCCCCCGGGTGCCCACCCAGGCGGTGCACCGCTCCACGGCCCGGCCCCGCTGACCCGCTGCCGCCGACCCGCCCGCACCCTGGTAGGAACGAGGAATGGCGCGCAGCATCGCACGGAACACCCGGGTCGACCGGGACAGCCTGCTCGACTTCCTCCGGCCGCGACACCGCGTCCTGCTGATGACCACCCGGGCCGACGGTCGCCCGCAGTCCTCCCCGGTCTCGGCGGGGATCGACGGGCAGGGGAGGCTCGTCGTCTCGACCTACCCCGAGCGGGCCAAGGTGACCAACATCCGCCGCGATCCGCGGGTCTCGGCGTGCGTGCTCAGCGACGACTGGAACGGCCCCTGGGTGCAGATCGACGGCACCGCCGAGGTGCTCGACCTGCCCGAGGCGCTGGAGCCGCTTGTCGAATACTTCCGCAGCATCTCCGGCGAACACCCGGACTGGGACGACTACCGGGCGGCGATGGTGCGCCAGGGCAAGTCGCTGATCCGGGTCACCATCGACGCCTGGGGCCCGATCGCCACCGGTGGCTTTCCCGCCCGCCTCGCCGACTGAGGTCGATCGCGCTCGGTAGGCCAGCGCGGCGCCCGACCGCCACGACCACCTCGACCACCGACGACCGCGGACACCCGAGGCGGAGGTCATGGGTGGGGCCGCCGTGCTGTAGAGCTGCCCCGGATATGGGGCGGCCGGCGGCGGCAGGTCGCTGGCCGCGCTCGAGGTGCGGCGTGCTTGGGGTGCGGCGTGCTCGGGGTGCGGCGCGCTTGCCGGGACAGCTGCCGCCGCGTGCCCCACATCTGGGGCAGCTCTACAGCGGCGGCGACACACGGGTCGGGTCGGCGGCCTGACCTCCCGGCGTCGCTGCCGCCGGGTCCGCGGAGGTCAGCGCCGAGCGGCGCGGCGGTCGTGCCGCCTCAGTCGAGCAGCGCGGCGTAGACGAGTTGGCGCAGCTGGGAGCGCAGCGGGTAGGTGCTCGACGGCATCAGCTGCGTGAACAGCAGCGCGGTGATCTCCTCGGTCGGGTCCACCCAGAACGCGGTGCTGGCCACTCCACCCCAGTAGTACTCGCCGACGCTGCTTGGCACCCGGCTGGGGATCGGGTCGTCGGTCACCGCGAAGCCCAGGCCGAAGCCGATCCCGTCCAGGGTCGACTCCGCGAAGCCGCCGGTGGACAGGGTGCCCAGGTCCTGCCCGCCGGGCAGGTGGTTGCGGGTCATGAACCGCACCGTGCGCGGCCCGAGCAGCCGAACCCCGTCCAGCTCGCCGCCGCGCAGCAACATCTGGGTGAAGCGGTGGTAGTCGGCGGCGCTGGAGATCAGGCCACCGCCGCCGGACAGCAGGGCCGGCTTGTTGAACGCGAGCGAGCCGAGGCTGTCGTAGCGGACGGCCCGCCCGCTGCGCGGGTCCGGGACGTAGAGCGCGGCCAGGCGGTCCGCCTCCTCGCCCTCCACCCACCAGCGGGTGTCGGTCATGCCCAGCGGCCCGAAGATCCGGTCGGCGAAGAATGCGTCGAGGCTCTGCCCGGAGATCACCTCGACGAGCCGACCGAGCACGTCGGTGGCGACCGAGTAGCCCCAGGCCGAACCGGGCTGGAACAGCAGCGGCAGCTTCCCGAAGACCGCGCAGGCGCCGGCCAGGTCGACGTCCGCCGGCGGGTACAGGTCGTAGCCGGCGGCCCGGTAGAGCCCGTCGACCACCGACGTCTGCATGAAGCCGTACGTCAGGCCGGCGGTGTGGGTGAGCAGGTGCCAGACCCGGATCGGCTCGGTCGCCGGCACGGTGTACGGCTTCAGCACCGATCCCTTGGAGTAGACCCGTAGGTCGGCGAACTCCGGAAGCCAGCGGCTGATCTCGTCGGTCAGCTCGAACCGGCCCTCCTCCCACAGCATCATCGCCGCGACCGAAGTGACCGGCTTGGTCATCGAGTAGATCCGCCAGAGCGTGTCGGCCGCGACCGGTGCGCCCGACTCCCGGTCCCGCAGCCCGTACGTCGAGGAGTGCGCCACCTCGCCGCGACGGGTGACCACCACCTGCCAGCCGGCCAGCCGGCCGTCGTCGACGTACCGGCCGAAGTGCTCGTCGATCCGCGCCAACCGCGCCGGGTCGAAACCGATCTGATCCGGGTCCTTGCTCCGAGCCACACTCACGTCGCCGAACCTACTCGCCGGTTCGCCCGTACCGGAAGGGGGTCACAGCGTGCCACGTCGGCTGCGCGGCTGTCGTTGCTGGCTACTAGCCTGGCCAGATGCCGGAGCTGACCGAGGACGTGACCTACCGTAACGAGGACTGGTATGGCGAGGAGCTGACCGACCGACACTTCGTGGGTTGTGAGTTCTTCGACGTGGACCTGACCGAGGCGGTGAGCCGTGGAGCGGTCTTCACCGGGTGCACGTTCGGCAACGTGCGGTTCAACGCGTCCCGGCACGTCGACTCGGCCTTCACCCGTTGCGTGTTCCGGCGGTGCAACTTCTTCGAGGCCGAGTTCACCGGCTGCAAGCTGGTCGGCAGCACCTTCTTCGAGTGCGACCTGCGACCGTTGACCGTCGACGGCGGTGACTGGTCCTTCGTCACCCTGCCCGGCGCCGACCTGCGGGGTGTTCGGCTGACCGGGGTGCGGATGCGCGAGGTGGACCTGACCCGGGCCAATCTCACCGGGGCCACCGTGGCTGGCGTCGATCTGTCCGGCGCGCAGCTGCTCAACGTCAAGCTGGGCGGCGCCGACCTGCGCGGCAGCGATCTCACCGCGCTCGACCCGACGGCCGTCGAGCGGGCCGGTGCCGTCATCGACGTCGGGCAGGCCGTGGTCATCGCGCAACTCCTCGGCTTCCGGATCGGCTGACGCGAGCGGCGCTCGTGGCCTGCCGAAGTGCCGGTTCGCGCGGGCGGGTTGTCCGGCAGCGTCCGGTTGCGGGCTGGACACGTCAGGCAGTCCGGATCTAGCGTGTCGTCCACGCCGGTACGAACGCGAAACGGCCCACAGTGGACGGTATGACGCGCGGCGGTCGACGGCGGCCGGGTGGTGGAGTTGGAGGGGTCGGTGTCGGACGAAGACCGCATGCGGGCGGATCCGGGTGCCGGGGACGCGCCGCCGAAGCACCGCTCGGGCGCCGGCACCTTCGGGCAGACCCTCGCCGTGCTCCGCCGTGTCGCCCGTGTCCGGCGGCGGCGACGTTGGGCGGTGGAGGGTGCGGCCGTACTCGCGTGTCTGGTGGTGCTGGTTGCCTACCTCGGCAGCCGGTCGGACCCGGAGCCCGGCGACGGCCAGGGTGGTCGCTCCGGCGATGTGACAGCGGGCGCCGCCCGTTCCCCCGGTCTCCCGGCCACCGACGGGCGCACCGGTGAGGCGGGGCCGGCGATGCCGGGCCTGCGTCCGCGCCAGCGTCCACCCTCGCCCGAGCCGACACCGTCGGCCAGCGCACCGGCCCCACCGCCGCCATCGCCCGAGGCGTCGGCGCTGTCGGTCACCCAGGCAGAGATGCCCGCCGAGGTCGACCTCACCGCCGTGGGCGCCCGGGACTGGATGCACTGGGGGGAGCGCGGCGGCACCTCGACGGTCCGCAAGCGCGCCGGCTCCGGGGAGATCGCCGACGAGGGCGGTGCCGGCAGGCGGGTCGGCTGGGACGGCAACCAGGAGCACGTCCGCTGGTCCGACGGCTCGTCCCAGCGGTCGGCGAGCGACAGCTCCAACGGCGTCTACACCTGCGGCGCCGGCAACGGTTTCCGCCTGGCCGTCGCTGGCAGCGGTGAGTCGCGCACGGTCCAGCTCTATGCCGGCACGTGGATGGCCCGGGGGCGCCTGGACGCGCGACTGTCCACCGGCGGACCTGTCAGGACCGCCGTGCTGGAGGACCCGTACACCGGTAAGAGCGCTCAGTTCACCGTCCGGTTCACGGTGCCGAAGGGTGCCAAACTGCTCCTGACCTGGACCGTCGAGAAGGTCTTCACCTCACACTGCGGCAACGTCGGCCTCCAGGCCGTGGCGGTGCGCTGACCAGCCGACCGCTGCGCGATGGCACAGCGGGACAGTTTGTCCGTCGCGGACCGTCGATATGGTCGTAACTTTCTGCTGTTCCCACCCGACCATCCAGTGTGGAGGCAGCGGAGATGAGCAGTAGCACCGCCCACCGCGTCCGTGGCGCCGCTTCGTCCGGTGCCGGTGAAGCGTCCGGGGAGGTGCTCCGCGACATCCCCCTGCCGCCGTACGTGACGGGCGAGGACACCCAGTTCGCGGTGCGGGCGGTGGTGGTGCACGCCCCCCGGCGGTGGTCCGGGGGAGTGGTCTGCCGCAACGATGCCAGCCCGCACCCGTGCCGCCTGCACCGCTGGGGCACCCGGGTGCTGGCGCTGCGCGGGCTGCGGGCCGCCGAGATCGACGCGCTCATCGAGCGTGGCGACCCGACGGCGGTGGTCCCCCCACCGGACCGACCGGCCTGAGCGCGCGCCCGGCCGGGAGGCACACCAGTGCCTCCCGGCCACAGCTCAACAGGTGATCGGCTTGACCCAGGAGCACTCGACGCCCTCCGGGGTCCGCGGCGTCTCCGGCACCGCTGGCGGTGCCATCCGCGCCGCCGTCGCGGCATCCTCGCGGAACCCGGCCAGGGCCACGGCGATCTGATCCTCCAACGACTTGACCGACGCCGTCAGGTAGTTGTTCAGCAGGATGGAGAACGCCAACAGGCGGCCGTCGGCGCTGGTGACATAGCCGGAGAGTCCGGAGACACCGGTCAGGCTCCCCGTCTTGGCGTGCACGTTGCCCGCCGCCGCGGTGCCGGCCATCCGGCTGCGCAGGGTGCCGCCGACGAACCGCTCGGGTTGCCCGGCGATCGGCAGGGCCGCGTACCAGGTCTGGAACCACGGTTCGGCGCGCACAGCGGCCAGCAGGTCGACGAACTCCGTAGCCGGCACCAGGTTGCGCCGGGACAGCCCCGAGCCGTCGCGCTGACGCAGCCGACCGGTGTCCATTCCGGTGTCGGCGACGTACTCGCTGATCGCGGTCAACCCGGCCGCCCAGGTGCCCTCGCCGGACAGCACCCGGCCGATCTCCTTGGTCAGCACCTCGGCGTGCCCGTTGTTGGAGAGCTTGAGGAACGGCGTCATCAGCTCGCCCAGGCTCATCGAGTCGTGCCGGGCCACTGGGTGGGCCGTCTCCGGTGTGGGCTGGCCGAGCACGGTCCGGCCGAGCACCCGCACACCGTGCCGGTGCAACGCCGAGCGGAACACGTCGGCCGCGTAGCCGGCGGGCTCCCAGACGGTCACCCAGTCGCTGGCAGGCTCGTCACCGACGGCGATCTGGCCGGTCACCACGATGGTGTTGCCGCCGTGTTCGCGTTCGATCGAGATCGAGGTCTCGCCCTCGGCGACCGTCTCGGCCCGGTTGTCGACGCGGATGTAGCCGGTGGCCGGGGTGGTGCTGACCACCGGCGGGGCGCCGGCCCGACCGGCCGGGGCGGCCTGCACGATCACGGTGCCGGCGTCGTAGTCGGTGTCCGGGGCCACGGTCAGCGCGGAGACCTGGGCGGCGTAGTAGTAGGGCTCGTCGTCCCAGGTCCAGTCGGGGCCGAGCCGGGTGCGGTCGTAGCGGGTGTCGTCGGCGATCAGGTTGCCGGCGACCACCCG